>VYDD01000160.1 GCA_009843625.1 Gammaproteobacteria bacterium
CACAGCAGAAGACACGGGAGCGTCCACGCGACGAAAGAGGAGCGGACCTGGGGTCGATCGAGTGCGGGGTAGGTCATGGTGAGAGAACCGGTGCGGGTTGCGTGCGTACAACGTAGATGCATTAATGATATTGTATTCTCGTTATCATATCTTGGTTCCCCGAAGGGCATCCTGGTTCCCCGAAGGGCGAGGACCCCTGTCAAGTGCCAAAGCCGCGCTGCCGATTCCCGATTCGCTGGAGACCCCTCCAATTGGCCCTGGTCATCATGGGCGGCTGGCTTGCGCTCACGTCGGGCCCCCGCTCCGTCCTGGCCGACCGGAGCGATGGAGTGAAGATCCGGGCGGCGAGTGTCCCGTCGGACTCCATCCAGGTGGATTGGCAGCTGCTGGCCTCCCTGGATTATCGCACGGGCGCGGTGTCCCGGGAACTCGAGTCGGTCGTGGGGCGAGAAGTGAAGGTACCCGGATACATGGTCCCCCTGGAGGATTGGGCCGGCGAGGTCTCGGAGTTCCTCCTGGTCCCGTACGTCGGGGCCTGCGTGCACACCCCGCCCCCGCCCCCGAACCAATTGGTCTACGTCAGGATGGAGAACGGTCAAAGCGTGCCCGTCTCCTTCTGGAATCCCGTCTGGATCCACGGCACCCTGACCGTGGAGAAGACGACGAACCAGTACGGATCAGTGTCCTTCAAGATGGCTGGCACCTCGACTACGCCCTACGAGTGGTGACGAGCCGCAGCGTCGGGAATAACTTGGTGCATGCCTGACGACATCACCTCCACCGGATCATCCGCCTTCGCCCGCAGGGGGCGGCGGTCGCCCGCGACCCCGGAGACCCGCGATGGGCGTCCGTCCGCGCGCGACGTGCCGGTGCCCTCGGACGAAACCGCGCATTCCAACCTAGCCCCCTGGAACCCGGGAACGCCGCTCGAGCTCGACTGGCTGCGCCATCTGCGCGTAAACCGGAGTGCCGCGGAGCGGCGCGGCGCTTCCCTGCCCGGCCGCAGGAGCGTGAAGCGCGAGTGGCAGGCGGCGTGGCTCCTGCGCGCGGTCACCTGCATCGACCTCACCACCCTCGCCGGAGATGACACCCCCGGGCGGGTGCACAGGCTGTGCGGCAAGGCCCGCAATCCCGTGCGGGCCGACCTGCTCGAAGCGGCGGGTGCGGCCGGGCTGCCCATCCAGGTCGCTTCCGTGTGCGTCTACCCGAGCATGGTCGCCACCGCGGTCGAGGTGCTTGCCGGGTCGGGGATACCCGTGGCGGCCGTGGCGGCGGGTTTCCCCGCCGGGCAGACGCCCTTCCCGGAGCGGCTCGACGAGATCCGGACGGCCGTGGCGGCCGGCGCCTCCGAGATCGACATCGTCATCAGCCGCGAGCTCGTCCTGCGCGGGCGCTGGGGCGACCTCTACGACGAGGTCGGCGCCTTCCGCGAGGCGGCCCGGGGCGCCCACCTGAAGACCATCATCGCCACCGGCGAACTCGCGACCCTCACCAACGTCGCGCGCGCCAGCCTGGTGTGCATGATGGCCGGGGCCGACTTCATCAAGACCTCTACGGGGAAGGAGAGGGTCAACGCCACCCTGCCCGTCGGCCTCACCATGGTGCGCCAGATCCGCGCCTGGCGCGAGCGCACCGGTTACCGCGTGGGCTTCAAGCCCGCCGGCGGCATCGGCACCGCGAAGCAGGCACTCGTCTGGCTGGTGCTCCTGCGCGAGGAGCTGGGACCCAGCTGGATGCAGGCCGGGCTCTTCCGCTTCGGCGCCAGTTCCCTCCTGGGCGACATCGAACGCCAGATCGAGCACTACGTTACGGGCCGCTATTCCGCCACCCATCGACACCCCATGGCCTGAGCGAGTCCCGCCACATGCCTCAAGTCTCCGAGATCTTCAAGACCCTCGAATACGGGCCCGCGCCGGAGAGCGCGGAGCGGGCGCAAGCCTGGCTCGACGAGCGCGGCCGCTCGTTCGGCCTGTTCATCGGCGGCGACTGGGTCGAAGGCGCGGACGGGGCAACGTTCGACACCGTCAATCCGGCGAACGGGACGGCGCTCGCGCGCATTACACAGGGAGGCCCCGACGACGTCGACCGGGCCGTGCGCGCAGCCCGCGCCGCCCAGGAGCCATGGGCGCGGCTCGGCGGTCACGCCCGGGCCCGTTTCCTCTACGCGCTGGCCCGCCGCATCCACCGGCACGCGCGCCTCTTCTCGGTCCTGGAGACGCTGGACAACGGCAAGCCCGTGCGCGAATCGCGCGACATCGACATCCCCCTCGTGGTGCGCCACTTCTATCACCACGCGGGATGGGCGCAGCTGATGGATTCCGAGTTCCCGGACCAGGTCCCCGTGGGCGTCGCCGGCCAGATCATCCCCTGGAACTTCCCGCTGCTGATGCTCGCGTGGAAGATCGCGCCCGCGCTGGCCACCGGGAACACGGTGGTGCTCAAGCCCGCCGAGTTCACCCCCCTCACCGCCCTGCTCTTCGCCGAGATCTGCCGGGAAACCGAACTGCCCCCCGGAGTCGTGAACGTGGTGACGGGTGACGGCCGCACCGGTGCCGCCCTGGTGGCGCACCCCGATGTCGACAAGATCGCGTTCACCGGATCCACGGAGGTGGGGCGCCTCATCCGCAGCCGGACGGCGGGCAGCGGCAAGCGTCTCTCGCTCGAACTGGGGGGCAAATCGCCCTTCATCGTCTACGAGGACGCGGACCTGGACGGCGTAGTCGAGGGGGTCGTCGACGCCATCTGGTTCAACCAGGGACAGGTGTGCTGCGCGGGTTCGCGCATTCTGGTTCAGGAGGGGGTCGCGGAGGCGCTGGAGCGCAAGCTCAAGGCGCGCATGGAGATGCTGCGCATGGGAGATCCGCTGGACAAGGCGGTGGACATGGGCGCCATCATCGCGCCCGTGCAGCTCGAGAAGATCCGGCGGCTGGTGGACCGGGGCCGGCGGGATGGCGCCGACATCTGGCAGCCGTCGTGGAGCACGCCCGCGGAGGGGTACTTCTACCCGCCGACGCTGTGTACCCGGGTCGCGCCCGCGTCCGCCATCGCACAGGTCGAGATCTTCGGGCCGGTGGTGGTGATGATGACCTTCCGCACGCCGGAGGAGTCGGTTCGGCTCGCCAACGACACCCGCTACGGGCTCGCCGCCAGCATCTGGAGCGAGAACATCAACCTGGCGCTGGATGTCGCGCCGAAGGTGAAGGCGGGCACGGTGTGGATCAATTGCACCAACGTCTTCGACGCGGCCTCCGGGTTCGGCGGCTATCGCGAGAGCGGCTTCGGGCGCGAGGGTGGACGCGAGGGGCTCCACGAGTACCTGCGGCCCGCGTGGCAGGCGCGCGACGGGGCATCGACAAGGGAGAACGTCGGTGCCGTACCGCAAGAGGTCGCGGGCGAATCCGTTTCGTCGGAGGATGGGCGGCCGGGCGTACCGCCGGAGGACGCCAAGTCATCCCTTGCGGGCGACGCGATGCCGCGGGTGGACCGCACCACCAGGATGTACATCGGGGGACGCCAGGCGCGGCCCGACGGCGGCTACACGATGCTCGTGCGCGGCGCTTCGGGCGAGGTGGTCGGGGACGTGGGCCGCGGCAACCGCAAGGACATCCGCAACGCGGTCGAGGCGGCGCGGCACGCCGGCGGATGGGCCGACCGCACCGCCCACAACCGCGCGCAGATCCTCTACTTCATCGCCGAGAACCTCGCCGTGCGCGCATCCGAGTTCGCAGCCCGCATCCGGTCACTCACCGGCGAGAGCGCCGGGCGCGCGTCCGAGGAGGTCGATCTCTCGATCCGGCGGCTCTTCAGCTATGCGGCGCACGCGGACAAGTGGGACGGGCAGGTCCACCGCACGCCCTACCGGAACGTCACCCTCGCCATGCCGGAGAGCCTGGGGGTGGTCGCCATCGTGTGCCCACAGCGAAGCCCGCTGCTGGGCTTCGTCTCGCTGATCGCGCCCGCCATCGCAACCGGCAACACCGTGGTCGCCGTTCCCTCCGAACGGTGGCCGCTCTCCGCCACCGACTTCTGCCAGGTTCTGGACACCTCCGACCTGCCCGGCGGGGTGGTCAACGTCGTTACGGGAGCGCATGCGGAGCTGGCGCCGGTGCTGGCCGCGCACGACGACGTGGACGCCATCTGGTACTTCGGCGCGGATACCGGGGTGGAGGAGGTCGAGCGCCTCTCCACGGGAAACATGAAGCAGACCTGGACGGAGACCGGCCTTCAGCGGCGATGGCGCACGCGCGAGCAGGGGGAAGGCGACGAATTCCTGCGCCGGGCGACGCAGGTCAAGAACATCTGGATACCCTACGGGGAATAGGTCCGCCCGCCCCGTCTCCGAGCTGCCGCTAGTTGAAGGTGTAGGTGCAGATCAACTCGGGGACTACGTCCGACAGGACGGATGCGACCTCGCAGATGGTCTCGTCGCGCACGGACAGTTGCAGGGTCACCTGTGGCGTCGCCTCCTCGTCCATGCCCCGGCCGACGCTGACGAAGATGCGAGCCCCGCCCCCCAGCTCGAGATCCGCCCGGTAACCCGGATCGACGGTTGAAGTGTCGGCCGAAACGACCTCTTCCCGGCGGTTGCCGAAGTTGTCCCAGATGTAGACGAACTGGTTCGACGTGACCAGGGTCAGGGGACCCGGACCCGGGCCCCCGATGACGATGCTTGCGGTCGTGGGGGCTTCGGTGGGTCCGTCCAGGATCGAGCAGGCCGTGAGCGCCGACACGCCGGCGACGACGGCGAAACATCTCATCCGCACCCGCTTTGCGGAGTATGCACTCATGGAATCACCTCATTGCAGGAGAACCGCGACGCGCGCGGGCACAATCGGGGTGGCACGCACGCCACCACCCTAATCGTGTCGGATTCGACAGGGCTCCGCCAGTGCGCCGGGGAGCAGTTTCCCTCAGGAAAGCAGCGCGATGGCGTCGATTTCGACGCTCACGTTCCTGGGGAGCGCGCCCGCCTGCACGGTCGAGCGCGCCGGACGGTGGTCGCCGAAGTGCTCGGCGTAGACCTCGTTCATGGCGGCGAACTCGCCCATGTCCGCGAGGAAGACGGTCGTCTTGACTACGGTGGACAGCGACGCGCCCGAGGCCTCCAGCACGGCTGCCAGATTGCGCAGAACCTGATGCGTCTGTTCCTGGATGTCGCCCCTGAGCAGTTCGCCCGTCGATGGGACCAGCGGGATCTGCCCGGAGGCGAAGAGAAGTCCTCGCGCGGCGATCGCCTGGGAGTAGGGACCGATGGCCTTCGGGGCGCCGTCCGTGTGCACGACCGTTGTTTCGCTCATTGGGTGTCAGACTCCGTGGTGGATGCGGTTACGTGGCTGAGGTTCATCCGACTCCGCGACGCGACCCGTCCTCTTCCTTCGATGGGCCAGGTTTCGCAGCGGTCTCCTTCGTGTGCGATGACGCGGTCCTGCAGGTTCACCGAGACGCAGACGTGGTTCGGCAGCAGCCGCACCAGCTCGCCCACCCGCGGACGCCAGTCCGTGCTCGTGATGTCCAGCACGCCGTGCTCTTCCGAGAGGGCGACCACGCGCACCTCCGGCCGCCCGGCCAGGGCGGCGTATCCGATGCCGGCGGTGTCGTGCAGCTCCTTTGAGAGCGCCTTGGAGCCCGCGTCGACCACCGCCCGCCCGGGGACCGCAGTGCTCACCACCGTGGCGAGGATCGAGTAGGCGCACTCGCGACCGCGAGCCACGCCCATGCCGGTCATGTCCAGGTCGTTGTAGATGACGGTGCCGGCCCGCACCTCGGTCAGGCGGGGAAGAAGGTGACTGTGCCAGAGCGTGGGGCTCGACCCGCCGCTGACGACCTCGGGCGCCAGGCCGGCCCCGTCGAGCGTTGCGCAGCAGGACTCGAGCCGCTCCGCGAGCGCACCGATCGCCTGCTCCTGCTCCGACACATGCGTGCGGATGTGCCCCGGGTAGAACATGATGCCCCGGTATTCCAGACCCTCCGCGTCGCGGGCGAGCGCCGCCAGCAGGCCGGCCTCCCGTGCCGTCTGCACCCCCGTTCGTCCCAGCCCCACATCCACCTCGACCAGGACACCTACCGTCCTTGCGGCCGCCCGCGCGGCCTCTGCCAGGCCCCGCAGCGCCACCTCCGAATCCAGGGCCACGGTCAGCGCGACCCGCTCGGGAAGCGCCATCAGCCGATCCAGCTTCCTCCTTCCGAGGGGCGGATAGGCGAGCAGCAGATCATCGCAGACCCGAGCCATGACCTCGGCTTCGTGCGGCGTGGCCACGGCGAGCCCCCGCGCACCGGCCTCCAGCTGGATGCGGGCGAGCGCGAGGCTCTTGTGGGTCTTCACGTGCGGGCGCCAGGCGATTCCGTGGCGCTCCGTGTAGGCGGCTACCCTGGCCGCGTTGGCGCGCGCCGTCGCCAGGTCCACGAGGGCGACCGGGGTCTCCGCGTCCGCGAGACCGGCGGGGATTACGCTCAACCCAGGGCCGCCTCCAGGGCCTCGAAGAACGTCCGGTCTTCCTCGGACACCGGACCGATGCGCACGAAGCGGATCGTTCCTTCCCGGTCGACGAGGTAGGTGGCCGGGAGACCGACCGCGCGGAACGCGTCCATCGAACGCATCTCCGGATCGTGCAGGATCGTGTAGGTCACGCCGTACTCGCCGGCGAACTCGCGCACCACATCCTCGAATCCGGCGTCGTCCACGGAGATGCCCACGATCTCGAAGCCCCGCTCGCGGTGCTCGTCGTAGAGCGACTGCAGGAAGGGCGTCTCGAACCGGCAGGGCGCGCACCAGGTGGCCCAGAGGTTGACCAGCAGGACCTCGCCGCGCAGGTCGGAGAGCGCCACCGCTTCGCCGTCCAGGGTGGCGGCCCGCACATCGGGCACCGGGTCCCCCGCGGTCGGAGGTCGATCGACCGGCGCGCACGCCGTGCTGAGCCAGAGGATGCCCAGGGCTGCCCGAAACGGACGGGGGCCCGGTCCTGCCGGGCTGAACCATCGGATGAGAGAGCTGATGGCCTGGCTCCTGGTTCGCGGTTCGCGGGAAGATGCGTAGCGCAATCACGGGCGCGGGCCGTAAGTTCAACTTCCGTCCCCGTAACCGCAACGATGCCGCCCGCAGCGCCCGCGAGCGCGCGCGGACCTTACCCCCCAAGCACCGTGTACTGACGCCATCATCCGCTACGCTCGCCCACGCCTCCAGTCAGCATCCGGCTGCGCGACGACATACGCCAAGGTCAGGCCATGACATCCTCCTCCTCGTCCGCCGTCCGCCGGAGCCTGTGCGCCGGGGTCCTGCCGGCCGTCGCCGCACTGACGGCCCTGCTCCTGCCCCAACCGATCGAAGCCCAGTACTTCGGGCGAAACAAGGTGCAGTACGACTCCTTCGATTTCCGGGTCATGAAGACCCCCCACTTCGACATCCACTATTACGACGAGGCTGCGGTCGCCATCGAGGATGCGGCCCGCATGTCCGAGCGCTGGTACGAGCGGCTGGCGCGCACCTTCCAGCACGAGTTCGAGCGGCCCAAGCCGGTCATCCTGTACGCCGATCATCCCGACTTCCAGCAGACCAACACCCTCGCGGGCTTCATCAGCGAGGGCACCGGCGGCGTGACCGAGTCGCTGAAGAATCGCGTCATCATGCCGCTGGCGGGCACCTACTACGACACCGACCACGTGCTCGGCCACGAGCTGGTGCACGCCTTCCAGTACAACATCGCCCAGTCGCGGAGCGGAGGCGGGCTGCGCGGCATGGCTCAGTTGCCGCTGTGGGTGGTGGAGGGGATGGCCGAATACCTCTCGGTGGGACGCGAAGATCCCCTGACGGGCATGTGGCTGCGCGATGCCCTTCTGCGCGACGACGTGCCGACGCTCGAACAGATGACCCGGGAACGGCGCTTCTTTCCGTACCGCTTCGGTCAGGCCTTCTGGACCTACGTCGGCGGCACCTATGGCGACGAGGCCGTAACCGAGCTGTACCGCCGCTCGCTCCGGGTGGGGTGGGAGAACGCCATCGTGAGCGTGCTGGGCAAGACCCAGGACTCGGTGTCGGCGGACTGGCACCGGGCGATCGAGAGCGAGTACCGGCCGCTCATGGCCGGCCGCTCGGCGCCGGGCGAAGTGGGCGCCCTGCTGCTCGCTCCTTCCACGGGGGCGGGAAGCCAGAACGTGGCGCCCTCGGTCAGCCCCGACGGCCGTTACGTGGCTTTCATCTCCGAGAGGGACCTCTTCTCGGTCGACCTGTTCATGGCCGACGCACGCACCGGGAGAATCATTCGCAGACTGTCGAGCGCCGCCTCGGATGCGCACATGGACGCGCTCCGCTTTCTCGACTCCTCGGGTTCCTGGTCTCCGGACGGGCAGCTGTTCGCCTTTGTGGCCATCGCCGACGGAGACAACCAGCTCGTCATCGTGGATGTCGACAACTCGGACGTGGAGCAGCGCTTCGAGGTCGAGAAGGCCAACATCGGGGCCATCTCCAACCCCGCCTGGTCTCCGGACGGCGGTTCGATCGTGTTCGCGGGACAGTCGGGGGGCATCTCCGACCTGTTCATGCTCGACCTCGAGACGGAACAGATCACCCGCCTCACCAACGACAAGCACGGGGACATGCAGCCGGCGTTCTCACCCGACGGCTCCATGCTCGCCTTCGTCTCCGACCGGGGACCCGAAACGGACTTCACCGACCTCGTCTACAGCCGGCCGCGCATCGCGCTTCTCAACATGGAGACTCGCGAGGTCCGTACGCTCGACCTGTTCGACAACGTCAAGCACCTCAACCCCCAGTTCACGCCGGACGGCCAGGGCCTCTACTTCATCTCCGACCAGGACGGCTTCAGCGACATCTACCGCGTGAACCTTCCCACCGGCGAGATCTATCGGGTGACCAACATCGCGACCGCGGTCAGCGGCATCACGAGCGGTTCACCGGCCATGAGCATCGCCTCCCAGACCGGCACGCTGGTGTTCTCGGTCTTCGATGAATTCGAGTTCCACATCTACTCGCTCTCCTCGCAGGAAGCGGGCGCCGCCCAGGAGCTGGCGCGCGAGGGAACGGAAGTCCCCGAGGGCCGTTTGATTCCGCCTGCGGATCCGCTCGTGCGCAGCCGGGTCGCGAACTACCTGGCCGATCCGCTCACCGGGCTGCCTCCCACGGGGACGTACGTCTCCGAAGAGGCATCCACCTACGACCCCGGCCTGAAGCTCGACTACGTGGGTCAGCCCATGATCGGCATCGGAGCCGGCGACATCTACGGCAACAACCTGCAGGGCGGAGCCGCGGCGTTCTTCAGCGACATGCTTGGAGACCGCACTCTGGGGGTCGCCGTCCAGGCCCAGGGCACCTTCAAGGATGTGGGCGGACAGTTCCTGTACCAGAACATGAAACGGCGCTGGAACTGGGGCGTCTCGGGAGGACGAATACCCTATCAGCTGGTATGGGCGAGCTTCGAACGCTCGCCGAACGGCATGCCCGCCTACCGGGCTCTGCGGGAGCGGATCTACATCGACTCCGCGATCGGGATGCTGGCGTACCCCTTCTCCACCACACAGCGGGTGGAAAGCCGGTTCGGGCTTACCCGCTACTCCTTCGATCTGGAAGAGGAGTACCTGTTCTACGACCCGCTCGGGCGGCTGATGGATCGCCGCGTCCGCGAGCTGGAGGACCCGCAGGCGCCGCTCACGCTCGCGCACGTGGCGATCGCGCTGGTGGGCGACAACTCCTATTCCGCCTTCACTTCTCCAGTGCGTGGATCCAGGTACCGTTTCGAGTACGAGAACACCGTGGGCACCGCCGACTTCCATACCCTGACCGCCGACTACCGCCGGTACTTCAATCCCATGCGCGAGCTCACCATCGCCTTCAGGGGGATGCACTACGGACGCTACGGGATCACCGCCGCCGAGACGCAGACCGGGCTGCGCCAGATCTTCCTCGGGTACGAGAGCCTCATC
>VYDD01000285.1 GCA_009843625.1 Gammaproteobacteria bacterium
GTGTCGACGACTCCCAGTGCACGCGCCGCGGAGAGCGTGTGACCCGGACCCACCGGCATGCCGGCGGCGCGCAGCATGCGCACGAAATGGGCGACGTTTTCGGCGAGCTTGCCGGGCGGGCTGATGGGCTTGGGGGCCATGCCGGGCGAATCTAGAGGATGTACCTCATCTTGAGCGAGACCCATCCGCGCGATGGCGGTAGTTCAGCCGCCTCGGGAGACGATCAGCCAGCGACCGTGGTAATCCGCCGGAAGGACGCCCTCCCGCACTACCGTCGAGCGCTCTCCCCCCGCGATGAAGGTCACGCGGACATCCACACGCTCGATTCCCGGCGGAAGGCCGAAGTGGGCCGGCGCGGCGCCCTGCGAGCAGTAACCGCCTCCCGTGTCGATCAGGCGCGTGCCCAGCAGCCTGCCGGTGTCGTGGTCGAGGAGCTGGACTTCCGCGCCGGGAACCACCGACCGTCCCGTGGCGTCGACGGCCGCGACCTGCAGTGAGCGGGCCGCCGCGTCGGGGGCGAGCAGGTTGCGGTACAGATGGTGGGTGCCGCCGGCCTCGTCGTTATTGGCGATCGACAGGTCCAGGTCGCCGTCGCGGTCGAAGTCCGCCCAGGCTACGCCGTGGCTGGGACCGTGCTCGAGGAGGTTCGCCGGGAGCGCGTTGTGGAAGCGGCCGCCTCCGGCGTTCATGAACAGGTGGTCCTCGACCGCGGCGATGCCGGACAGGTAGGAGGTCACGACCAGATCGGGCAGGCCGTTGTGGTCAACGTCCCCCCAGACCGCCGAGGTGGAGTGGTAGTCGACGCCCAGCGTGGCCGGATCGGTAACGTCCGTGAAGGTGCCGTCGCCGTTGTTGCTCCACAGGATGTCCGGGCCGTAGGTGGCAACGAACAGATCCAAGTCGCCGTCGTTGTCGAAATCGGTCACCGCCGCGGCCACGCTGCCGTATTCCGCTCCCCTACCCGGGTGGTTGATGCCCAGCGCCGGGGCGACATCCACGAAGGTGCCGTCGCCCTCGTTGCGGTAGAAGGCGTCCTCGTCGCCGTTCTGGTTGGACACGTGCACATCCAGATCGCCGTCCCGGTCGTAGTCGAACCAGGCGACGCCGACGGTGCGGCGGGGGTCGCCCAGGCCCGACTCGGCGGTCACGTCGGTGAAGGTCCATGACGGAGCGTCTCCGGCCGCCGAGTCAACGCCCCCGTCCCGCGGAGCCCCGTTTTCGACCGGTGCCCCGTCGTTCCGGAACATCCGGTTGGGCTGATCACGCAGCGCGACGAAGAGGTCGAGGTCGCCATCCCCGTCGTAGTCGACCCAGCTCGGCTGGCGGCTGGTGCCCACCAGGTCCACGCCGAGACCGGGCGCCACGTCTGTGAAACGACCCCCGTCGTTGCGATAGAGCCGGTTCGGCGTGCCCTCCGCAACCGGATACCCGACGTAGAGATCGGGATCGCCGTCGCCGTCGTAGTCACCCCACGCTCCGGCGCGAGTGTCCTCGAGGTCCGCGAGCCCCACCTCCGCCGCCACGTCCACGAAGCGCCCACCATCGTTGCGATAGAGGCGATTCGGCGTGTAGCGCATCCCCACGAACAGGTCCAGATCGCCGTCGCCGTCGTAGTCGGCCCAGGAGTTGGTTTGGGCCCCTGGAGTCTCGAAGAGGTCCGGCTGCACCCGGTCGAACGCAACGGGGGTGAAGTCCGCGTCCGGAGCGGCACAAGCCGCTACACAGACCGCCAGAATGACCGGGACGCGCAGTCCATCTCTCGAATCCAGCCGTCTATCTCCCGAACGAGTACGAGAAGTTGATCAGCGGCACGCAACAGCCCCCGTCGCCGTCGGCGATGGCACCCATGGCTCCGACTTCGGTGTTGAAGCGGTCGCCGATGATGCGGACTCCTCCCGACAGGACGACGCCCACTGCGTCGGGAAGGACATAGTTCTCGGTGATGAGCTTGATCCTGCGGCTGACCCGGGTTTCGCCGCCCAGCATGAACGCCGGCTCGTTCAGGACCTCGTCTCCCGAATAGAAGTAGCCGATTCCCGCGGACAGGGCTCTTTCCGTGTCGCCGAACGTCGCTACCCCGTACGCGACCCCGACCACCTCGTCCTCGAAGAAGAAGGCGAGCGTTCCGACGGATGCCTGGACCTCGGCCTGCCGGATAATCTGGAACTTCGGACCCAGATAGAACGGCTCGAGCTCCCCGAAGAGAATGGGCGCCCCGCCTACGATGGTGAAGCGGTCGGTGATCCCGACCGCGGCGAACGGCAGGACGACCACGTAGGTGCCGATGTACGACTCACCACCCCTGAGCGAGCGCCCGGTCGATGTGAAGAACAGCCGCGTACCGCCGGGATCCTCGGCCCAGAACTCGCCCTCCACCACCTGCCCGCTGGCCGGACGGACAGCTTCGATCCCGGAACGTTCCACATCGAGGCGGGCCCCGCCCACGGTTTCGAAGACCACACGTTCCTCATCGAGTTCCACGACCTGCGCAAAGATCACCGAGCCGTCACCGAGCCGAACCTCGTAGATGGTGTCGCTCGGAGCCGGGATGTCGGGGAGCGCCTGAGCCTGGACTGCGGCCGGGAAGACGAATGCGGCCGCGAGAGCGGAAGCGGCGATGACAAGCACCGGCACCGGGACAACAGATGGAACTCGGCGCAAGCTGCGCATATTTCCTCCGTGCAATCGATTCCGAGGATGCTGGAAGCCCTGTCCCAATACACTGCCGCAGGTCTGAGGGGCCAACCCGGCCAGTATCAGACAACCTGACGGAACGCTGCCGCACTCAGAACGAGATGTAGCCCCCGATCTGGAACAGGACGAGCGCATCGTCGCTGTCTGCCAGCGACTGCCGGTCCAGGATCACGCGTCCGCCGTACCGCCGGCCGAGCGTCAGGCTGGCGCCGAGGGTAGGGAGGATATCGTCACCGTCGTAGGCGAGTCCCGCGCGCGCCGCTGGCCGCACGAGCCAATCGGCGCGTCCGAGCCGGACGGACAGGCCTCCCCGGCTGGTCGTGCCCGCGGCATCGATGCAGCGCCAGTTGTCCACGTTGGCGTACACCGACACCGGATCGGCGACGCGAGCCTGGACGCCAACGTAGTGCCCGGGACAGGCGATGCTGTTGCCGCCGTCGATACCCGCTTCAAGCATCAGCAATCCCGGCGCATCCTGGGCCCGTATCGGCGCAGCCAGCAGCAGGCACACGACCATCAGACGTTTCATGACTGTTCCTCCGCCCCGGCCATCGCCTCCTCCACGCCCCCGTCGCGCCGCAACTGCTCCAGGTCGTCCTGGTACTTGAGCAGCACGCCCAGCGTGCGATTCACGGTCTCACGGTCCAGGACCTGGCGGTCCAGCGCCATCAGCGCGCGCGCCCAATCCAGGGTCTCGGCGACGCCGGGACGCTTGAAGAGCTCCATCTCGCGCACCCTGCGCACGAACCCCACGACCTGGCCGCTGAGCTGCGCCGGAGCCTCCGGAACCCGCGACGCGAGAATCGCCATCTCCCGATCCGCCGTCGGATAGTCGATCCAGTGATAGATGCAGCGGCGCTTGAGGGCGTCGTGGATCTCGCGGGTGCGGTTGGAGGTGATGACGACCACCGGCGGAGTCTCCGCCCGGATGGTGCCCAGCTCGGGGATGGTGATCTGAAAGTCCGCGAGTACTTCGAGGAGATACGCCTCGAAGGGCTCGTCGCTGCGGTCCAGCTCGTCGATCAGCAGCACGGGGGCGACCCCGCCGGGAGGATCCAGCGCCTGTAGAAGGGGCCGCCGGATGAGGAACTCCTCTCCGAAGACGTCTCGCTCGGCGGCGGGCAACGAACCTCCAGGGCCGGTGGCGCCGTCGCCCGCACGCCCGTCCCGTCCCAGCTCCGCGGCCCGGATGTGGATCATCTGCTTCGCGAAGTTCCACTCGTAGGCGGCCGCGGCCATGTCCAGTCCCTCGTAGCACTGGAGCCGCACCAGGGGTTTGTCCAGCGCGCCGGCCACGGCCCGGGCCAGCTCGGTCTTGCCTACCCCCGCCTCGCCCTCCAGGAACAGCGGACGGCCCAGCTCGAGGGCCAGAAAGAGCGCCGTCCCCAGACTCGCGTCCGCGACGTAGCCCTGGCTGCCGAGAAGCGCCACTGCGTCATCGACGGACCGCGGAAGGGGCGCAGAACCGCTCTCCCCATCGACCGAACGCGGCGAAGGCGCAGGACCGCTCGCTTCAGCGCGGCCCCGCGCCCCCTCTCTTTCGTCCATCTGACGCTTCGCCGGACTCCGCTAGCCGCAGGCCTCCACGGCCCGCCTCGCCATCACCGTGACCAGATGGGCCCGGTACTCGGCGCCCGCCACGTTGTCGGACAGGAGCCCGTCCGAGGACACGCCGATGCCCGCCACCGCATCTGCCGAGAAGTCGTCCGCCAGCGCGGCCTCCATCTCCGCCACCCGGAAGACGCCCGCGCCCGCGCCGGTCACCGCGACCCGCACGCCGTCGTCACCCTGGGCCACCATGACCCCCGCGACCGCGTACTTCGACGCCGGGTTCTCGAACTTGGCGTACGCGGCCCGCGCCACGATGGGGAAGCACACGGCGGTTACCAGCTCATCCTCCTCGAGCGCGGTCTCGAACATCGACCCGAAGAAGTCGTCCGACGAGATCTTGCGCCGGTCGGTGATGATGGTTGCCCCCAGCCCGACGCACGCCGCCGGATAGTCGGCCGCCGGATCGTTGTGCGCCACCGAGCCACCGATGGTGCCGCAGTTGCGCACCTGCGGATCGCCGATGCGGCCGGCCATCGCCGCGAGCGCCGGGATGCGCTCCTGCACCACGCTCGACGCCGCAACCTGCGCGTGCGTGCAGCAGGCCCCGATCTTGAGGCAGTGCCCGTGATCCTCGATGTCGCTCAGTCCCGGCACGTTGCGCAGCGACACCAGATGGCTCGGCGCCGCCAAGCCCAGCTTCAAAACGGGCACGAGGCTCATCCCGCCCGCCAGTACCTTGCCGTCGTCCGCGCCCCTGAGGGCGCTCAGGACACCGTCAACCGAAGACGGTGCGTGATATTGGAAATCGTCCACTGTCGCCTCCGGTCAGTCCTGGGCCTGTGCGGCCTGAATCGCTTGCCAGACCCGCTCCGATGTCGCGGGCATCTCGATGTGGGTCACCCCCAGCGGGCTCAGCGCGTCGACCACCGCGTTGATCACCGCGGGCGGAACGCCGATGGAGCCGACCTCGCCGACTCCCTTCACACCCAGCGGGTTATGCGTGCAGTGGGTGGTGTTGTGGTTGATGTTGAAGTTGGGCAGGTCGCCCGCGCGCGGCATGGTGTAGTTCATGTACGAACCGGTCACCAACTGGCCCTCCGCGTCGTACTCGCAGTGCTCGAGCAGCGCCTGTCCGATGCCGTGCGCCAGGCCGCCGTGCAGCTGCCCGTTCACGATCATGGGGTTGATGATGCGCCCTACGTCGTCGGCGCCCGTCACCGCCACCAGCTCCACCACACCCGTCTCCGGGTCCACCTCCACCTCGGCGACGTGGGTCCCCGCCGGGAAGGTGAAGTTGAGCGGATCGTAGAACGCGGTCTCCTCGAGTCCTGGCTCGAGCCCCTCGGGATAGTTGTGCGGGACGTAGGCGGTCAGCGCGACCTCGCCGATGCTCTTTGAGCGGTCGGTCCCGGCCACGGTGAAGTTGCCGTCGGCGAACTCGATGTCCTCCTCTGAAGCCTCAAGGAGATGCGCGGCGATCTTCTTGCCCTTGGCGATGACCTTCTGCACCGCGTTGTAGATGGCGGTGCCGCCCACCGCCAGCGAGCGCGACCCGTAGGTGCCCATGCCGAAGGGGATCGCGTTGGTGTCGCCGTGCACCACGTCGACGGCCTCGAAGTCCACGCCCAGCGTCTCGGCGACGATCTGGGCGAAGGTGGTCTCGTGTCCCTGCCCGTGGCTGTGGGTGCCGGTGAAGACCGACACCGAGCCCGTGGGATGCACGCGGACACTGCCTACCTCGTACAGGCCCGCGCGCGCGCCCAGCGATCCCACCACCGCCGAGGGCGCGATGCCGCACGCCTCGATGAAGGTGGAGATGCCGATGCCGCGCAGCTTGCCCCGGCCGGCCGCCTCCGACCGGCGCGCCTCGAAGCCGTCCCAGTCCGACGCCTCGAGGGCGAGATCGAGGGTGGCATCGTAGTCGCCCTGGTCGTACTGGAGCGCGACCGGCGTCTGGTAGGGGAATTCGCGGATGAAGTTGCGGCGCCGGATGTCGACCCGGTCGATGCCGGTCGCGGCCGCCGCCTTGTCGACCAGTCGCTCCAGCAGGTAGGTGGCCTCCGGGCGCCCCGCCCCCCGCAGCGCGTCCACCGGGACGGTGTTGGTGAACACCCCCTCGACCTCGCAGTAGATGGCGGGGGTCGTGTACGGCCCCGCGAACAGGATGCCGTACAGGTAGGTGGGCACGCAGGTCGCGAAGGTGGACAGGTACGCGCCCAGGTTGGCCTGGGTGGAGACCTTCAGCCCCACGAACTTGCCGTCCTCGTCGAGCCCCAGGGTGGCCGTGCTGATGTGGTCGCGGCCCTGGGTGTCGGAGACGAAGGCCTCCGAGCGGTCGGATGTCCACTTCACCGGCCGGCCCAGCCGGCCCGCGGTCCAGGTGATGATCGCCTCTTCCGCGTAGTGCGGAATCTTGGAGCCGAAGCCGCCCCCGACGTCGGGCGCCACGATGCGCAGCTTGTGCTCGGGCAGGCCGAGCACGAAGGCGCCCAGCAGCAGCCGGATCAGGTGCGGATTCTGGCTGGTGGTGTACAGGGTGTACACGTCCGTGGTCGGGTCGAAACTCCCGATGGCGGCGCGCGGCTCGATCGCGTTGGGGACCAGCCGCTGGTTCACCACGTCGATGGAGACCGTGTGGGCGGCGCCGGCGATGGCGTCCTCCGCAGCCGCACGGTCGCCCACCTCCCAGTCGTAGCACAGGTTGCCGTCGGCCTCGTCCCACACCAGGGGCGCGCCATCCGCGCGGGCGGCCTCGATGGAGGCGGCCGCGGGCAGCTCCTGGTAGTCGATGTCGATCAGGGCGGCCGCCTCGCGCGCCTGGTCGCGGGTCTCGGCGACCACGATGGCCACGATCTCGCCCACGTGGCGCACCTTGCCGATGGCCATGGCCGGATGCGCGGGCTCCACCATGGGCGACCCGTCCTTGGAGTGGATCAGCCACCCGGTCGGGATGCCGCCCACGCCCTCCATGTCGGGCCCGGTGAACACCGCGTGCACCCCCGGCGCCGCCTCCGCCGCGCTGATGTCGACGCTGCCCAGGTTCGCATGCGCGACCGTCGAGCGCAGCAGGTGGGCGTACAGCTGCCCGGGCAGGTTGATGTCGTCGGTGTAGCGGCCGCGCCCGGTGAGGAAGCGCGCGTCCTCCTTGCGCTTCAGCGACGCGCCGATGAAGCCGGTTCCATTGCTGCCGTTGTCGCTCATGACCCACCTCCCATCGCGTCCGCGCCGGCCATGACGGCCTTCACGATGTTGTGGTAGCCGGTGCACCGGCAGAAGTTGCCGTCGAGCCAGTGCCGGACCTCACCCTCGCTCGGGTTCGGATTTCGGTTGACCAGGTCGATGGCGCTCATCACCATCCCGGGCGTGCAGAACCCGCACTGCAGCCCGTGGTGCTCCCGGAAGGCCTCCTGCATCGGATGCAGGTCCGCGCCGTTGGCGAGCCCTTCGATCGTGGTCACGTCCGCCCCGTCGGCGTCCACCGCGAGGCAGGTACAACTCTTCACGGACTGGCCGTTCATGTGAACGACACAGGCACCGCACTGGCTCGTGTCGCACCCCACGTGAGTCCCGGTCAGCGCCAGTTGCTCGCGCAGGAAGTCGACCAGGAGGGTGCGGCCCTCGACATCCGCCGAGCGCGAAACCCCGTTTACCGTCATCGTTACCGCGGGCATCGATCCTCCTTTCGCAAGATGAGGATGCATCAACAAAAGCATCGACTAGTCAAATTTCACGGGCGTCGTTCTGCCGTATCGACGCTACCGGTCCCGCCGAGTTTATCTAGGGTATCGCCGCTGACGCAATCTTTGTTGCCGCGCCGCGCCGCCCTACGTTGGCGGCAGCCTGCTCCTTCCCTGGGGACGTGCGCTCGTGCCATGAGCAACGGGCCGTCCCCCGGCCGGCGGCAGGCCCTGGCGCAGCACTTCGAGGAGGACCGATGATCGTTCGACGAATGATGACCCTGACGCTCGTGGCGCTCGCGCTTGCGGCGGACGCCGGCGCCCAGGAACCGGTAGGGTGGCGCACGGGCGAAGAGCTCGTCTTCCACACCTTCTCGATCGCGGCCATCGACCCAGCCACCGGGGAATCGGGGGTGGCGGTGACCACCCGAAACGCGTGCGTGGGCAACGGGGTGCCCTGGGTGCGCAAGGGCGTGGGCGCGGTGGCCACCCAGGCGGCGACGCGCACCGAGTACGGTTATGAACTCCTCGACCTGATCGAGCAGGGCGTGTCCCCGGAGGATGCGCTCGCCCAGCGCCTGGCAGCCGACGACAACGCCGCGAGCCGCCAGATCGGGGTGATCGGCCTGGACGGCCGCTCCGCCCAGCACACCGGGACGCGCAGCCAGTGGGCAGGTCATCGCGCGGGCCCCAACTACGTGGCGCAGGGCAATACCCTGGTCGGGCCGGAAGTGGTCGATGCCGTGGGCGAGAGCTTCGAGGCCACCGAGGGGGCGGCCCGCCACCTGGCCGACCGGCTCATCGAGGCCCTGCAGGCCGGACACCTGGTGGGCGGGGACGCGCGCCACGGCGAGGCCCAGTCCGCCGCGGTCATCGTCGCCGATCCGCGCCCCGGCATGGCCCGCCGCGAGGACGGCCTCACCGTGCAGATCAACGTCTGCGAGCACGAGGACCCACTCGCCGAGATGCGACGCATCTACGACGCCATCTCCGAGACCCTGGGGTTCCGCATCCTGCAGCAGGAGATCGGCCGCGACATCTATCAGCTCAAGCTCATGCTGCACGAGCTGGGTTACTACCGTCCGGACGCCGACGACGTCTCGCCCCAGGATGACGACTGGAACGTCTACACCCAGGATGCCGTGGATGCCGTGGACCGGTATCGGGCCGAGCAGGGATGGCGCACGACGGTCCCGGGGTATGTCGATGCAGCTACGATCGCCCAGCTTTGGAGCGACCTGGAGGAGGAAGGGACGGCCGAGGCGGTGCGCCGGCGGCTGCTGGAGGTGCAGCGGATCCGGAGATAGGATTCCAGCCCGCACCGCGCGCGGGCCGGCTGCTACCAGTCCGACGACTGCTCGTCGTGGAGGGCGGTAGGCAGCTTGTAGGAGTGCTCGAACTCGTCGAAGCTCGCGAACTCCATCAAGGATTCGAACCGGTCCTGGTCGTGTTTCGCCCCCAGACGGGGAAGCACCCTGGCGACGATTCGGCGGGTGCGGTGCCTGAACCGCAGCCACGGAAGCACCTTGCGTTTCCGGCGCGGGAAATTGAACGAGTCCGCCAGTTCGTCTCCGATCAGTTCGCGGGAAGCCTGCGTGACCGTGCGGGCCATTACTCGGCGTTCCGCCGGGACCTTGACGCCTACGATGATGGGCGCGCTGTTCACCACGCTGTTGGCCATGATGATCGCGTCGAGGTCGGCGGGGGGCTCGCACATGGATCCGATCTCGAATGTGCGGACCGCCGAAGCCTCGTCCCGAAAGAGAAGCTCCTCGGGAATGCCGAAGAGGAGGCCGGCGTAACGCCAGACGTGGACGAAGGCTTCACGTTCCTCCCGCGTGAAGTCACCCCCAAGGGTGGCGACATGCTGCATCAGCCGGCCCGAAAAGGCGCTCGCGGCCAGCAGCACGTGCGCGGTGCTGATGGGCATGCCGTACCGTTCATGGTCCCATTCGTCGGAGTGGTTGAGGAG
>VYDD01000233.1:0-1582 GCA_009843625.1 Gammaproteobacteria bacterium
CTCCGGAAGGGACCCGCGCCGGCGGTCGCCTGGACATCGCCGCGCACGAAGCGCATGTGCGCTGCACGCCCGCAATGATACCGGAGTCGATCGAGGCCGACATCTCGCAACTGGACATTGGAGAGTCGCTTCGGCTCGGTGACATCGCCCTTCCCGAAGACGTCGAGCTGCTCTCCAGCCCGGATACTCTCGTCTGTCACATCGCGACAGCCTGGGCGCCTGAGGAGGAGGACGAAGACGCTCTGGAAGTCGGTGAGGTCGAGGAAGCCGGCGAGGATGTCGAGGAGTCCTAGTTGAAGGTCATCGTGGGTCTCGGAAACCCGGGAGCCCGTTATGACGCCACGCGCCACAACGTCGGATGGTGGGCCATCGACCGCTTGGCGTACGACTGGGATCTCGGGCCCTTCGAGAGAACCGCGGCCTCGTTGCTGGCCGACGGGTTCGTCGATGACTACCTCGTGCACCTGGTGAAGCCGGTCACCTGGGTGAACCGCAGCGGGGCCGCGCTGGC
The DNA here is from genome assembly GCA_009843625.1 of Gammaproteobacteria bacterium. Classification (GTDB taxonomy): domain Bacteria; phylum Gemmatimonadota; class Gemmatimonadetes; order Longimicrobiales; family Gaopeijiaceae; genus BD2-11. The sequence continues at coordinate 512 of VYDD01000233.1, forward strand.
GCCGTATCTCGATGCCGGGGAGTTCCGCTTCTCGGAGGACCTTCTGGTCGTGGCCGACGACGTCAACCTCGACGTCGGGCGGCTGCGCCTGCGGCCCGGCGGCGGCGCCGGCGGACACAAGGGCCTCCGGTCGGTGGCCGGTGTGCTCGGCACCACGGATTACCCCCGGCTGCGCATCGGCGTGGGCGCCCGTCCGGAAGACATGGATCTGGCGGACTGGGTGCTCTCCCCCATGCCGGAAGACGACGAGGGCGAGGTGGTCGCCCTGCTGGGCGAGCTGGCGGCCGCGGCCCGACTGTGGATGTGCGAGGGCATCGAGCCCGTGATGAACGCCTACAACCGATGACCCGCCCGCGCTACGCGGGGACCCGAACCGCCAACCCCAACCAGAAACGGACCCGATGAACAACTTGGTACCCCTTGCGAACTGGGCCTGGATGTTCGGCATCCTCGGGCTCGCGGCAGCCGGCGGCGTCTTCGCCTACCTGAGACGGCAGGACCCGGGCACGGCCGTGATGATCGACCTCGCGGACCGGATCCACGACGGAGCCATGGCCTTCCTGCGCCGCGAGTACACGGTGCTGGCCGGGTTCGTGGTGCTGGTCGCCATTCTCCTGGCGGTGGCGATTCCGGGGTGGACCTGGGTCGCCTACGTGGCGGGCGCCGTCTCCTCGGTGCTCGCCGGCTTCTTCGGCATGAAAGCGGCCACGCGCGCCAACGTGCGCACCTCGGCCGCGGCCAGCAGCGAGGGCCAGGGCAAGGCGCTCCGCATCGCCTTTGCCGGGGGCGCGGTCATGGGTCTCTCGGTGGCGGCACTGGGGCTGCTCGGAGTCGGGATCTTCTACTGGATCTTCGCCGCGGGCGCCATTCCCGGCACCAGCGACTTCCCGCGCTTCTCCGAGATCGTCGCCGGCTTCGCGATGGGGGCCAGCTCGATCGCGCTCTTCGCGCGCGTGGGGGGAGGCATCTTCACCAAGGCGGCGGATGTGGGCGCCGACCTGGTGGGCAAGGTCGAGGCGGGCATCCCGGAGGACGATCCGCGCAACCCGGCCACCATCGCCGCCAACGTGG
>VYDD01000233.1:1592-8801 GCA_009843625.1 Gammaproteobacteria bacterium
ACGTGGGCGACAACGTGGGCGACGTGGCCGGCATGGGCGCCGACATCTTCGAGTCGTACGTCGGGTCGATCATCGCCACCATCGCCATCGCGGCGACATCCCAGCTCACCTCCGCGAGCGTCGCCGAGACGGTGGCACTGCCCCTGCTTACGGTCATGGCGGGGCTGGTCGCATCGCTGCTCGGCATCGCCGCCATGAAGGTCCTGGAGCGCAGCAGTCCGGCCGGCGCCCTGCGCAACGTCACCTTCGTCGCCGCGGGCCTGTTCCTGGTGGCGATGTACCTGATCGTCGGGTCGCTCGACCTTCAGCTGGCCGATGTCGACACCGTGTATTCCCCGATGGGACCGTTCTGGGCGATCCTCGCGGGCACCCTGGTGGGGATCTTCATCGGGCTGGCCACGGAGTATTACACGGCCGGCAAGCCGGTGCACCGGATCGCCAGCGCCAGCGACACAGGCTCCGCCACCAACATGATCACCGGTCTGGCGGTGGGCATGGAGTCCACCGTGATCCCGGTGCTGCTCATCTGCCTGGCGATCTTCGTCTCCTTCATGGCGGCGGGGCTGTACGGCATCGGCATCGCCGCGGTCGGCATGCTGGCCACCGTGGGCGTCACCATGTCGGTCGACGCCTACGGGCCCGTGGCCGACAACGCCGGCGGCATCTCCGAGATGAGCTGCCTCGGCGAGGAGACCCGCAGGATCACCGACTCGCTGGACGCGATCGGCAACACCACGGCGGCGATCGGCAAGGGCTTCGCCATCGGCTCCGCCGCGCTCACCGCGCTCGCGCTCTTCTCCGCCTACACCACCAAGGCGGGCCTCCAGCAGACCGGGATCAGCATCGTCGATCCGCTGGTCGTGATCGGCCTCTTCCTGGGTGCGGCGCTACCCTTCCTGGTGGCGGCGCTCACCATGACCGCCGTGGGACGGGCCGCGGCCGGAATGGTCGCCGAGGTGCGCCGCCAGTTCCGCGAGATCCCCGGCATCATGGAGGGCCGCACCAAGCCCGACTCGGCCCGCTGCGTGGACATCTCCACGCGCGCGGCGCTGCGCGAGATGATCCTCCCGGGCGTCATCGCCGTGCTGTCTCCGGTCGTGGTCGGCTATTTCCTGGGCGTGGCGGCGCTGGGCGGGCTGCTCGCCGGCGCGACGGTGACCGGCGTGCTCATGGCCCTCTTCATGGCCAACGCGGGCGGCGCCTGGGACAACGCCAAGAAGTACATCGAGGGCGGGGCGATGGGCGGCAAGGGCTCGGAGCCCCACAAGGCCGCCGTCGTGGGAGACACCGTCGGCGATCCCTTCAAGGATACCTCGGGCCCCTCGCTCAACATCCTGATCAAGCTGATGAGCGTGGTAGCCCTGGTGCTGGCCCCCTGGTTCGTGCGCGTGCACGAGGAAGGCGGAATCGGCATGTCATGGATCCAGGACCTGCTGGAAACTTTCCTCGGATAGTCCCCGCGCTTGCCCTCCGGAGTCTGAGCCGATGAACCGCGAGCCGACCTTCGAAAACGCCCTGGCCTTTGCCGGGGATCTGATCCGCATCCCCTCCATGAGCGGGGAAGAGGGCGCCGTCGCAGCCCGCCTCCAGGAGGAGATGCGCGTGCTGGGATTCGACCGGGTGGAGGTCGACGGGCTGGGCAGCGTCGCCGGCGTCGTGAAGGGAAGGGGCGGCGCACCACCGGTGATGCTCTCCTGCCACCTCGACGTGGTGGCCGAGGGGGCGCACGAGGAATGGGAGCATCCGCCCTTCTGCGGCGATGTCGTGGACGGCCACCTGCACGGCCGCGGGGCGATGGACATCAAGGGGCCCATGGCGCTCCAGGTCTACGCCGCCGCCGCCCTCGCGCACCGGGCGCCCGGCGACGTGATCGTGGGGCAGGTGGTGTACGAGGAGCGGGGCGGCTGGGGCATGGAGAACCTGGTGCGGTCGGGCCTGGTGAATCCCGCGGCGGTGATCATCGGCGAGTCGACGTACGGCGACATCGCTCTGGGTCACCGCGGGCGGGCGCAGCTCGAGGTCGTGATCCGCGGTCTCGCCAGCCATGCCAGCGCCCCCGACCGGGCCCGCAACGCGCTCGACCTGCTGCCCGGCGTGCTGACCGGGGTCGCCGCTCTCGCGCGGCGGCAGGAGTCCGATCCCGTTCTGGGGCCCGCGAGCCTCGCGCCCACCGACGTCCGGGTGCGCCCCGAGAGCCCGAACGTCATCCCCGACGAAGTGATCGTGGTGCTCGACTGGCGCATCCTGCCGACCGATACCGAGGCCAGCCTCATCGGGCGCGTCGAGGACGCGATCGCCGAGGTGCTCCCGGATGTGCCCGCGGGCTACGCCATCGAATGCCGCCTCGCCTCGGAGCGCCAGACCTCCTACACCGGCCGGTCCGCCGACCGCAACCTGCTAACGCCGGGCTTCCTCATGGAGCCCGATCATGCGGTGGTGACCGCGGCCGCGAGCGCGGTGGGGCGCCGCGGCGCCCCTGACACGGCCGCCCGCTGCCGTCCCTGGACCTTCGCAACCGACGGAGGCTGGACCTGCGGCGTGTTCGGCATTCCGACCATCGGCTTCGCCCCCGGGGAGGAACGCTACGCGCACACCAACCGCGAACGGCTCGACGTCGAGGAGGCCCGCTGGGCGTTCAGCCGCTACCCGTCGCTCGTTCTCGCCGTGCAGGAGGCGGCGGCGAAGAGCTGACGTCGTACCGACCCGACCCGCGCCTCGCGGAGGCCCCCGGGTTGAAGCTCAGGTCGGGTTGGGTATATTCCCGTGCCGATCCCGCCTCGGACCCGGAGCGAATCCTTCCGCGAACAGCGCTCCAGGGAGCGAGGCCCGTCAACACGCGGACCATGGGAGAGACCATGCGCGACTACGAACTCGTTTTGATTTTCCACCCCGCCCTGGGCGAGGACGCCATCCAGCAGAAGCTGGAGCGATTCCATGGCCTGGTATCCGGCGGGGACGCCGAAATCAGGGTGGTGGACCACTGGGGCGGCCGGCGGCTCGCCTACCCCATCCAGAAGCAGACCTCCGGCTACTACGTCGTGACGCAGTTCTTCGGCGATCCTACGAGCCTGCCCGAGCTGGAGCGCATCATGAAGCTCGACGAGGGCGTGCTCCGGTATCTTATTGTCCTCAACGAGGGCCAGCCATCCACGGGCATGTCCGTCGTGGCCGAGCCCCCCGCGGCCTCCGGTGCTTCCGAGGAGTCCCGCAAGGAGGACGATGCCGACGACCCGCAAAAGGACGGGGAACCGGAAGATGACGCCCGGTCGCGAACGAGCCCGCCCGAGTTCTCCGGGGGGCGCGGTCACCGCCGGCGCATCGAAGGCCCGCCGATCACCATCCTGAACTACAAGGATGTAGCCACCTTGTCGCGCTTCGTCACCGAGCAGGGCAAGCTGCTGCCCCGGCGCACGACCCGCGTGGCCGCCGGATTTCAGCGCAAGCTCGGGCGGGCGGTGAAGCGGGCGCGCTACCTGGCCCTGCTTCCCTACGTGCGCCGTCACGAGGGATAGCATCGCCCGTGGTCCGGGCGAGGACCCCGTTGCGGGGCTGGGGACGAGCGGGAGCGCTCTTTGTCGCCACGCTGATGTTCTCCGTCTTCGGCCCCCTCGTCCTGGTGTTGATCCCGTTCGCCTGTCTCGTATTCAGTTCGCCCGCAAAACGGGCCTTGCCCGTGATGGCCGGCGCCCTGGGGATGGTGGTCGCCCTGGCCGGCGTCACGCGATCCGGATTGTGGTACGTGGAGCGTGGATGGACGATCATACTGGGCGGCTGCTTTGCCGCGGTGACGTTGCGTTGGCCGGAACGGAAGTTTCTGCCCCGTGCCCTGCTGGCTCTCGCGATTTCCGGTGCCGGCGCATGGGCCGCACTGGGACTGAGCCCCCGGCGCTGGGCGATTATCGACGGGATGGTGGCGGCCAGATTGCGCGACGGAGTGAGCACGTCCCTCGAAGCGCTGCGCGTCCTCCGGGACGGAACTCCGCTCCCCGGGACCGTGATCACCACGGTTTTCCAGGCGGCGGAGTGGCAGAGCAACCTGTTCCCGGCCATGCTCGGACTGTCCTCCCTGGCCGCGTTGGGCACCGCCTGGTGGATCTACGTCCGCCTGGTGCGCGGGAGCGGGGAAGGCCTCGGCGAGCTGCGCGACTTCCGGTTCGACGACCAGCTGGTGTGGCTGCTGGTTGCGGGCGCGGCACTGTTCATCGTGCAGCCCGACGGCGCCGCGGGCCGGGTGGGATTGAACCTGCTTGCCTTCATGGGCGCGCTCTACGCGTTGCGCGGCGCCGGCGTGGCGGTCACGCTGACTCGCGGCGTGTCGGCTCTCGGATGGGTCCTGCTTGCGCTCGCTTTCCTGCTGCTGGCACCCTTCCTTTTTGCGGCGGCGCTTCTGATCGGGCTGAGCGACACCTGGATGGACATCCGCGCACGGGCCCGGCGAACCTGACCGACAACCACCGGCCCGCGTGGCGCCTCACGGCGCGGGCCCGCATGTTTCGACAAAACAGGAGTGGACGGTGAAACTGATCCTCAAGGAATCCGTGGACCGCCTCGGGGAACCGGGCGATGTCGTGAACGTGAAGCCCGGGTACGCCCGCAACTTTCTCCTGCCCCGCGGCCTCGCCTACGAAGCTTCCGCGGCCAACGTCCGACGGCTGGAGCAGGAGCAGCGCAGAGCGGAGGAGCGGGCTCGCAAGGATTACCTGGAAGCACGGCGGCGGGCCTCCAGGCTGGAGGGCATGCACCTCGTCTTCCGGGCACGCGCCGGCGAGTCCGACAAGCTGTTCGGCTCGGTTACCGCGGCGGACATCGCCGACCGCGCGGTCGGTTCGGGGCTGGACTTCGTTCTCGACAAGCGGCACGTCACGCTTTCCGAACCGATCAAGATGCTTGGCGACTTCGAAGTCCCGATCAGGCTCCACGCGGAAGTGGAAGTCAATGTGACCGTGCACGTGGAAAGGACGAGCTGAGCCCGCCGGGCGCCTTTCGCATGGTGGACGCTGCCTCCTCCGGCGATTTCCGTCTCCCGTCCGCGGTCCGTCGGGCGGCCCAGCTTACGCTCGAACGCAAGGCCAGCGACGTGGTCGTGCTCGACCTGCGCGGCATCTCCTCGGCCACCGACTACTTCCTGCTCGCCACCGGAACCTCCGATACCCAGGTCCGTTCGATCTCGGACCACGTCACGAAGGAGCTGCGCAACGAGGGTACCCGCCCCGCGCACACCGAGGGAGGCAGGGAAGCCCGCTGGGTGTTGATCGACTACATCGATTTCGTGGTCCATGTCTTTCACCCCGAGGTGCGGTCGTTCTATCAACTGGAGGCGCTCTGGGGGGATGCGCCCAGGCACGAGCTTGCGGCAGACGCGGAGCTCGGCCCGCCATGAACCCCCGTGCCGCCCCATCCGCTCGAGCCGGACGCGGCCGTTCCGCGCTGCAACTGCAACCCTTCGATTTTTCCCGGGACATCCCCGCCGGCTTCGCGGAACTCGATCTTCCCGCCGGCTCGGAGCAAGGGCGCGTCGTCGCGGTCCGGGCCAGCCCCGCGGCTCGGCACCAGGATTGGGCTGCCCACGCCGCTGTGGCGATCGCGGGGAACTGGGCCTCCCGGGGCGCACGCGTGCTGCTTGTCGACCTGTGTTTCGACGAGCCCCGGCTGCACCGGGCGTTCAACGCCGCGAATCTCGAGGGCATCACCGACGCGATCGAATACGGCGCTTCCCTGAGGCGAATCGCTCGTCCCGCCAACGAAGAGAAGTTCTGGGTGGCAACGGCGGGGACGCTTGTGGCGAGTTCGGACGGATTGCTCGACCGGGCGGAGTGGCGTCGTCTCCTTGCTATCCTGGTCGAGGGCGGTGTCACGGTCGTCACCTATCAGGTTGCCGAATCGCCCTACCATCCGCGCGGCACACCTTCGATCGTGCTGGCCTGCAAGGGCGAGCCCATGGCCGCGCTGGGAAAGGTGGGACTCAGGGATGCCGTCGCTCTGCTGGGTCCGGCACCCAACGGTACTACGGTCACGATGGTGACCGGAAAGAAAGAGAACCGCCTCGGTAGCCAGGCCTATCGGGATTCGCTGTGGGATGGATTCGAGGACGACGCTGAGGCGGAGGAACCCACCGAAGCCGAGGCGCCGGAACCCACCGAAGCCGAAGCGCCGGAACCCGCCAGAGCCGAAGCAGAGCAACCCACCAAGGCCGAAGCGGAGTCGGCTCCGGCAGCTCCGGCTTCCGCCCACGAGCAGCCCGCAGACGACGCGGGGCCCGGGACCGGCTCCCGAAGCCGGGGTCGGGGCCTCAGCATCTCGGCGTTCGCGGTGCTCGTCCTGTTCGCGGCGGTGATGATCCTGATGGGGATCGACAATGCCGGGATCGCCGAGGTGCCCGGAGCCGATCGGCTCCGGGAGCTCTTCGAGAACCTCCTGGCGTGGGTGAGCGGGTTCTTCGCCCGATGAAGCTCGCCTCGCTGAGACTGCACGGGTTCAAGTCGTTTCCCGAGCGCACGGACATCGTGTTCCACGAGGGCATCACCGCGATCGTGGGCCCCAACGGATGCGGAAAATCCAACATCAGCGACGCGGTTCGCTGGGTGTTGGGCGAACAGCGGCCCACGGTTGTGCGCGGCTCACGCATGGAAGAGGTGATCTTCCAGGGCACGGTCAATCGGCGGCCCGTCAACCGCGGATCGGTCGTCCTCCGGGTCACCAACGAGGACGGCCTGCTCCCGGTTCCCTTCGGCGAGGTCGAGATCGGGCGCACCGTCTATCGTGACGGGGGAAGCGAGTACTCGATCAACCGCACCACATGTCGTCTGCGCGACGTCCAGGAGCTTTGCCGGGACACCGGACTCGGCGCCAACGCCTACGCGATCATCGAGAGCCGAATGATCGACGCAATCCTCTCGGAACGGGCGGAGGAGCGCCGGGGGTTGTTCGAGGAAGCCGCGGGCATAGGCAAATACAAGGACCGGAGCCGGATCGCGGGACGGCGGCTGGCCCGCGCCGAACTGGACCTGGAGCGGCTGGAGGACGTGATTGCGGAGGTGGCGACCAAGGTCCGCTCCCTGGCGCGGCAGAAAGGGAAGGCGCAGCGCTACGAGGATCTGAGGAAGCGGCGCCTGTCGGTCGAAGTCGCGGTGGTTTCGGTGGACCTCCTGGAATTCGAGGATCGGCTGACGAGAGTTCGGCAGCTCCTCGCGCGCGAGGACGAGGCGCAAC
>VYDD01000233.1:8811-9876 GCA_009843625.1 Gammaproteobacteria bacterium
GACCGCGGAGACCGAACGCGAGGCCTCGCGGGTGCGAAGCCTGGAGGCCGAGAAGTCGCGCGCGGACGCCGCCGTCGTGCTGGACAGCATCCAGAAGGATCTGGTGCGCTGGGAGCGGGACCTGGCTGTCGCGCGTGAGCGCATCGTCTACGCGGAGCGGCGACTCGGGCAGATCGGCGAGGATCAGGCCGCGGCGCGCACGCGCGCAGGGGAACTGGCGAGCGAACTGGCCGAGCTGCAGAGATCGCGCGCCCGCATCGCGGCCGAACTGGCCGAAGTGGGCGTGGAATCGCGACAGGCGCGGCAAGCTACGGCGGGCACCAGGGAACGGCTCCGGCGCGCGCGCGCGGCGCTCGCGGAGGCGCGCGGCGCGGAACGGAGACTGCTGCGCCGGGTGGCCGGCATGGAAGGGACCGTCGCCGCCTCACGTACCCGGCTGGACGAATTGCGCCGCCGTCTGGTCCGGCTTGAGGAGCGGGCCTCCCAGACCGAGCTCGAACTGACCGGGATGCGCCGGGAGGGCGGGGAGTCGGACGACCGGATGGTCCGGCTGGAGGCCTCCGCTGCGCGGGCGCGCGAAGGGGTGAACGAGGGGCTGCAGGACTTCGAGGAGGCGCGCACCGCACAGACGCGGGCGCGAGCCGCGGAGGTAGAGGCGGCGGACCAGGCTTCCGCCCTCGAGGCCCGCCGGACGGCCCTCGCGGCCATGGAGCGGGATGGAGCCGGCTACGAGCCCGTGGTGCGGGCGGCCCGCAAGGCGCATCCGGGCCTGGTTCTGGGGACGCTGTCTCAGTGCATGGCAGGTCCGGCGCGGGCGCTGGCTGCCGCAGAATCGTATCTGGGTCATCTGGCGCAGGCGCTGCTGGTGGAGGACGGCGAAGCCGCCTCGCGTCTGCGGCGATGGTTTGCGGGCGAGTGGACGGAGGGCGGGGGGATCGTGCTGCTCCGCCTCGACGGGGCCGGCGAACCGGGTCCGCCGGGGTCGCTGCTCGGCGAACTCCGCCCCGAAGGCCCCGGCGCCTCCTGGGTGAGGGTGTTGCTGGCCGGCGTGGACCGCGCCGAGGC
>VYDD01000227.1 GCA_009843625.1 Gammaproteobacteria bacterium
GAAATACAGTCGATTACAGGACTCTATGGACGCCTATGGACGGCAATGGATTTCAACAGTCCGCCTCAATGGCAGTATGGGACGTTCCGAGATGTGAATTCGGGACGGCCCCGCGCTGATCCCCAGCGTAACGAGCGCCGAAACAGGTCAATGGCGGACAGGGACGCACGCATGCGAATTCGGACAGGCTGGCGCGGTCGACCCGGAGCGGCGCCCCGCGAACCCGGCTCGGAGTCCGGACGCCTGGCGACATCTGATGCGCGAGCGTGAATCCGGTCCTCGCCCACGCCGCGGGCGGCGAGTTCCTCCGCGTTCATGCCGAACCAGGCTCGCTCGCTGGTGACGTTCCTGCCGTCGGCGATGTCGCAGCCAGCGTCGATGCCCCGCATGAGGATACGGGAATTCAGAGGATGTGAGGGACTAAGAGGATGAGGGATTCGGAGGATGTGGGACTCGGAGGATACCGTGCTCACCCGCGTTTCCGCGGGAACGTTTCCTCAGACCGCGGCGCCCGATCGGCGCTCGAACCTTCGCCGGTAGCGCCGGGTCCAGATGACGATGGCCGGAACGCCGACGACCGTCGGCAGGATCCAGGGGAGGATGGCGAGCGGGCCCTCGATCTCGTAAGCCCACAGCCGCTGCGCCCCGAAGACGATGAACGCGGTGTGGAAGGCGATGCCGCCGCCGAGCATCGAGGCCATGTGGCTGTAGAACCAGCCCATCCGCTGACCGCCCGGATCGCGCATTAGGCGCAGCATGCGCCGCCCCGTAAAGAGGCCGATGGGGCTCATCCCCAGCAGGACCGGCGACACTTCGGACCACACCGTCAGCCCGAACCCGACGGCGATGACGCTCCCGGAGATCGACGCCCAAGCCAGCGCCTCGTGCGCTGGGGTACGCAGTTTCTCCGGTGCTCTGCGGGTCGCCAGCACGCGCAATCCCTGCCGCACCATGACGAAGGTCACCACCCCCAGATAGCCGAGCAGGACGGCGAACCCGTAGGACCCGGGTTGCTCCGCAATGCCGATGCCCTGGACTCGATAGGACACGATCCGGCCCACTGCCGCGGCGACCGCTGACAACGTTACGACATACGCGCACCACGCGTAGACGCGGCCCGCCTTCACATGCGCCCGCCCGCCCTTGCGGGCGAAGACGGGGATCCAGAACGCCGCCAGACCGATGAAGCCGGCCACAACGTGAACCAGGAGGAGGGCATCGAAAAGCAGGTTGAAGACGTTCATGAGCGGCCCTCCCGATCGCCGGCTCTGGTCTCCGGCACACCGACCACGGCTTCCGGCACGTCGGCCACGGCTTCCGGCACACCGGCCACGGTTTCCCGCACACCAGACACGGTCTCCGGCACGCCGGCCCGGGCCTCCTCGCCGACTACAGCCTCCGACGCGCGCGGGTGACTTGCGGCCGCCGGCTGGCCCAGCGCGGGACCGGCTGCCGCCTCCCCCCCGGACCGGGCCGCCAGACGCCGGTCGATCGCCGCCAGAGTCTCGTCGCACCAGGCCACCTTCGACCCGATGGAGTGGATGCCCATGCGAAGCGTCGCGAAACGGTGGAATCCCGCGTCGCCGTAGCGCTCGGGGTCCCCGTGGGCGTCGATCAGCTCCCGCTCAAACGACCGGAGCTGCGCCAGCCAGCGGGTGAGGTGGTCGCGAAGCTCCGTCATGAAGGCGCGCGTCTCGCGGAAATCGCCGACCGCGTCCATGAAGTAGAGCTGGGCCAGGTATGCGAACCGCTCCGTGCCGACTGCGGGGCCGCCGCCCAACCAGCGCTCCAGCTCGGCCCGGCCCGCGTCCGTCAGCGTGTAGATCTTGCGGTTCGGTCCCTTTGGCGACGGCTCGACCCGGCTGCGGAGCATATGGCGCTGCTCGAGACGCTTCAGGGCCGGGTAGATCTGGCTGAGCTCGGCGGACCAGAAGTGGCGGATGCGCTCGCTGAAGGCGCTCTTGAGGTCGTACCCGGTGGCCGGGTCGCGCAGCAGGCCGAGGAGGATGTGATCGAGGCTCATGATGGCGACAGCTCGCGGTTGAGGAGCCTGCCGCAGAGGACGCGGCCGGCTCATGCTATATCAATGTCGATATATCTACTATGTCTATGTTTCCATAGCATGTCAAGGACGGCCGGGTCCCAGCTCACGTCGCCCCTACTGGCGCGCACGCCATCGGATACCGAATTTGCGAGGGTTGACCGACGCACGTCCCTCTGGAGGAAACCATGTCATCGACTCAACGAGGAAGCTTCGGGCTCGGCCTGGTGCTCGCGGCGCTGCTTGCGCTGGCGACAGCCATCCCCGCGCACGCGCAGGAACGCGGCAACCCGGACGGCGAATGGCGTTTCCAGAGCGCCGACTCCTGGGGCACGCGCTTCTCGCCGGTCGACCAGATCAACGCCGCCAACTTCGGCGATCTGGAGGTGGCCTGGGTGTGGCGGGCCGACAACTACGGGCCCGAGGTCGACCCGCAGATGAAGTCGACCCCGACCTACATCGACGGCATCCTGTACACGGTGGCGGGACAGCGCCGCACCGTGGCCGCCATCGATCCCGCGACCGGCGAGACCATCTGGACCTACCGCGAGCCGAACACGACGCGCTGGGAGCGGTCGATGCGCCAGAACTACGGCAAGGGCGTGGCGTACGGCGAAATCGATGGCCGCGGCGTCATCTACTACACCTCTCCGGGATACTTCCTGCACGCGCTGGACGCGAAGACCGGCCGGCACCTGGAGGGATTCGGCGACCCGGTGCCGATCGAGGACTTCCCCGCGACCGGCGTCGTCGATCTGCTGGTGCCGCTGCTCGAGGGCTGGGGACCGTGGGAGGCGTACGAGGGCGAATACGATGCCGACTACGGGATCCCGCGCGAACTCGGCTTCATCACGACCTCCTCGCCGCCCATCGTGGTGAACAACACCGTGGTGGTGGGCAACTCCGCGGAGCAGGGCTACAACCAGACCCGCATCGAAAACGTGCCCGGCGACATCCTCGCCTTCGACGCGCGCACGGGGGACCACAAGTGGAAGTTCCACGTGATCCCGCGCCCCGGCGAGTTCGGCCACGACACCTGGGAGAACGACGCCTGGATGTACACGGGGGACGTGTCATCGTGGGCGCCGATGTCGGCCGACCAGGAGCGGGGCATCGTCTACATCCCCACCAACCCGCCGACCATCGACTACTTCGGCGGCTTCCGGCCCGGCGACAACCTCTACGGCACCAGCGTGATCGCGCTCAACGCCGAGAGCGGCGAGCGGGAGTGGCACTTCCAGACCGTGCACAACGACCAGTGGAACTACGACCTCCCCAACGTGCCGATCATCGTGGACCTTGAGGTGGACGGGGAGGCGGTTCCGGCGGTGATCCAGACGTCGAAGACCGGGCAGATCTTCACCTTCAACCGCGAGACCGGCGATCCCGTGTGGCCCATTGAGGAACGGGACGTGGTGCAGACCGTGGTGCCGGGCAACTGGACCGCGAACACTCAGCCGCACGTGACCCGGCCCGAGCCCATGGAGCCCTTCGGGCTGGCAGAGGACCAGGTGATCGACTTCACCCCGGAGTTGCGCGCTGAGGCGCTCGAGGTGCTGAGCCGGTACCGGGTGGGCGGACCCTTCATGCCCCGGCTCTATCCGGATCACAACGAGGACATACTGGACAACATCCGCTGCTACGGGGGCCTGAACATCACCCACCCCGCGACGCTCGATCCGACCACCGGCATCCTCTACGCCGCCAGCTCGCGCAACTGCAGCGGCGGCATGGTGATGCAGGGGATCGACGCCGACGAGCCGGACAATCCCCGCACCACCGGGACGACCATCTCGCAGTGGGTTGCGGGCCGTGGGGGCGCGCTGCCGCGGGTCCAGGGGCTGCCGATTCCAAAGCCGCCCTACAGCCGCATCTCCGCCTACGACATGAACACCGGCGAGCGGCTCTGGTGGATTCCGGTGGGTGACGCGCCCGAGGCGGTGGCGAACCATGCGGCCACCCAGGGCGTGGACCTTTCGCGCGCCGGGAGCGGAGCCAGCTCGATCCAGATCGTGGCCGGGGATCTGCTGCTGGCGACCGAGGGGGCGCGCGGGCCGGCGGTGCTCAACGCCTTCGACAAGCGGACCGGCGAGTTCGTGGGCGAGGTCGAGATGCCCGGCGCGGGCCAGTACGGGATGATGACGTACAGCCACGAGGGCCGGCAGCACGTCGTGGTGCAGGTGGGCGCTCCCGGACGGCTGGTGGCGCTGAGGTTGCCGATGTAGGGAAACGCTTCAGAGTCGCTTGGCGTAGCGCGCCAGCCAGGAGGCGCGGTGGCCCTCCGGCGGCGCGATCGGTGACCCGGGAATGGTCATCGTGCCGCGGCTGACGAAGGTCGCGGCGCCCCCCACCCGGACGGCGGTGATCCGGCCGGCGGCCTTTTCGACCTCCACCCTGATGAGGCTCGGCCGCTCCATTTCCTCGCCCTGAGCGACCTGCCAGCGGAGGGTGCCGTTCAGTTGCCGGCTGGCGGCGCCCAGGTAGCCTCCCAGCACGGCGGCGGCCGAGCCGGTGGCCGGGTCCTCGGGCACCCCGGATCCGGGCGCGAACATGCGCACCCGTACATCCCCGCCGAAGAGCGGGCACACCAGGTAGACGTGGTGCGCCCACGTATCCGCGAGCATGTCCCGCCAGAGCGCCATGTCGAGGACGGCGCGGCCAAGGGCGCCGACGGTGCGTATCGGGATCACATGAAAGGGGAGGCCGCATGACATCATGGCGGGGGTGAGGGGGCAGGGATGATCGCCACCCAGGTCGGCCGCATCCAGACCGACCATCGCGGCCAGCTGCTCCGGCGGATGCGGCGACTCGCGCCGCTCCGGCAGCATCGCCGTGGTAAACTGCGCGAACACCGGGCGGCCGCGCCGGTACTCCACCGATGCGGGCACCAGGCCGACGTTTTCCTCGAGCACCAGCTCGGCGTGTCCATCCCCCGTCCGGCGAACGGCGGCCCCTCGCCGAACCGGCTGCGCGCCCGCCAGATAGATCGCGGCGCCCACGGTCGGATGCCCCGCGAACGGCACCTCCACCTCGGGGGTGAAGATGCGCACCCGCGCCGTCCCCTCCGGCGTCTCGGGAGGTCCCAGAAACACCGTTTCGGCCAGGTTCATCTCGCGCGCCACCTTCTGCATCAGCTCCGCCGGCAGATGTGCCGCGTCCGGGAAGACGCCGAGCGGGTTGCCGCCGAAGGTCTCCTCCGTGAAGACGTCGAGGGTTCTGAAGTCGAGTTCCATGTGAGCAGGCCCATGCATCAAGGGTTGGAGACTACGCCTACCAGAAGACGGACGGCGACACTATCTTACACGCCCCGTGGCTCTCCGTAAGGGTTGGCGGAGATGTCAGCCGGGCCTGTAGCTCAGTTGGTTAGAGCGCACGCCTGATAATCGCCCCAAAGAGAACGTGAATCGCGGTAAGATATCGTCTAAGTATAACTGGGACTGCACGATCTGCCATTCTTGCCGTGAAACCCGTGACAGGGTCTGTCGTACTCAAATCGCGGACAAATCGGGGCAAATGGCGGACATTGGCGGACCGTTGAAGGTGCCCTTTCACAGGGTGGGATGGTCCTACTTCTTTGGACAGTCCGAGGGCGAAGTTGAGGTGGATTCCTGTGCTCTCCGAAGCCTTCGGTGATCCTGGTCGAGGCCGGGACAGGCGCGTCGGTCCGAGGACCGTCACGGTCCCGGACCGACCGGTGTGGACGCACCCTCTCAACCCCGATATGAATCCAGCCTCCGTCTTCCTGTCGGGACCTGCTCCCGATGGGAAGGCGGAGGGAGCCGACGCGCGGCGATACCGCCACGCTCGCAGGCGTGGTTGCGCCGGTTGCGCCCCGTAAAGGGGGTCACGCCGGATCGTCGTCACGATACTATCGCTCCATCCCGGTAGACCTCGCCCGGCGTCCGCCCGCCCAACGACGAGTGCGGGCGCACGTCGTTGTAGAAGTCGACCCACGTCCCGATAATCTGTTCCGCGTCCAACCCGTCGCGGAGTTCGTGCAGGTACACGGCCTCGTACCTCAGCGACCTCCACAGCCGTTCGATGAAGATGTTGGTCGAGGAAGCGGCCTCGGCCGTCCATTGAGAAGCGGATGTCTGCGGCCAACACCCGGTCGGATGGCCAGGTTTCGGTAGGGGCGGGAGGATGGTCGTGCGGCGTTGGCGTCGAAGACCCTGGCTGGACCGGCGACATTGGTTGTGCAAACCCAGGACATGATAACGGACAGGATACCAGGATGGAGCGACCGAGGAAGCTCAACGCGGGTTTCGTCAAGACCGTCCGGCAGCCCGGCCGGTACGGGGACGGTCGGGGAGGCTACGGGCTGTCGCTGCTGGTCAAGCCCACATCGACCGGACGCATCAGCAGGACCTGGGCGCAGCGTCTCTACATCAACGGCAGGGCCGTGAACATGGGTCTGGGGGCGTACCCGGTGGTGACGTTGAAGGAGGCGAGGGCCAAGGCGCTGGGGAATCGGCAAACGCTGGCGCGGGGGATGGACCCCAGGAGCGACGGCATACCGACCTTCGCGCGAGCCGCCGAGAAGGTGATCGCGATCCACAGGGCGAATTGGAAACCGGGTGGCGACACCGAGGAGCAGTGGAGGACCAGCCTGCGCGACTACGCCTACCCGAAGATCGGGCACAAGCCCGTGAACAAGATCACGACGACGGACGTTATGGCCGTCCTGCTGCCGATCTGGAACGAGAAGCGGGTGACGGCGACGCGGGTCCGCAACAGGATTTCCGCGGTGATGAGGTGGGCCGTCGCGAAGGAGTACCGTGAGGGGAATCCGGCGGGAGACACCATCGCGGCGGCACTTCCCAAGAACGGGGTGCCGGTAGTCCACCATCCTGCACTGCCCCACGCCCAGGTTGCCCGGGCGCTGGCCAGAGTGCGTGCGAGCACGTCACAACCCCTGACGAAACTGGCGTTCGAGTTTCTTGTTCTGACCGCGTCCAGATCAGGCGAGGTTCGGAATGCGAGGTGGGCCGACATCGACGCCGGGGCCGCTACCTGGACCGTGCCCGGCCACCGCATGAAGATGGGACGCGAGCATCGGGTGCCGCTGTCTTCACGTGCTCTCGAAGTGCTCACCGAGGCGCGCCGCCGATGCAACGGATCCGACCTGGTATTCCCCTCCCCGGCCCGCCGCGTGCTGACCGCTAACACCCTCTCTCTGCTCTGCCGACGCCTTGAAATCGGAGCCGTTCCGCACGGCTTCCGTTCCTCGTTCCGCGACTGGTGCGCCGAGCGCGGCGTACCCCGCGAGGTCGCCGAATCCGCGCTCGCGCATGCGGTCAAGGGCGTCGAGGGCGCATACCTGCGATCCGATCTCTTCGAGCGGCGGCGAAAGGTAATGGAGGCATGGGCAGACTACCTGCGGTGACCGTAGGTCGTGCGCATAACCATAGTGATAATCACACCAGTATCATACTCATATAATGTTGTGAGATCATGTTTTACAGATAATTAGTGCCGGACATTATATCCGTACCTCCGCGGTCGAGGGTCAGGTGGTCATCGAGGGCGAGGGCCTTGCCGGCGTTACAGTGACGCTGATCGGCGGTCCCTCCGACGAGAACTTCACCATGATGACCGACGCCGACGGCATGTACCGGTTCGAGGACCTGCGCCCCGGCGACTACACGGTCAGCATTTCTGACTTCGACACCCGCGACTACGAGTTCGCCGCCACGTCGCAGGACGTGAGCGTGGATCTCGACGAGACGGGAACGGTGTCGTTCACGGGCGTCCTGCTCCGCACCTCCGGCATCAGCGGTCGGGTGAGCGTCGAGGGCATGGGCCTCGACGGCATCACGGTCACGTTGTCGGGCGCGGCCGACGCGAGCGAGACGACCGACGCGGGCGGCCAGTACGCCTTCGCGGGTCTAGCGGCGGGCGACTACACGGTCTCGATCGCGATCGACGACCCCGCCTACGTGTTCGACGAGATGAGCAGGGACGTGACGGTCGGCGACGACGAGTCGGCGATCGAGAACTTCGATGGCCAGCACGCGCGGACCGCGAGCGTTTCCGGTCAGGCGTTCCTGGACGAGCTGGACAAGAACGACATGATGGACGCGGGCGAGCACCCGTTGCCGGCGGCCGGTATTCCGGTGGCGCTGGTGGGCCCGGGGGTCAACGACCAGCGGCTGAGTGCGACCGGTCCGGATGGCTCCTTCTCATTCGGGGGTCTGCGCGCCGGCTCCTACCAGTTGGTCGTGCCGATCGACGCCACGGCTGCAGCCGCGCTTGCGGCCGCCGACGTCGCGTACGGCGGACCGGGAACGGGCTACGCCTTCGCCCTCGCGGTCGGCGAGACGAAGTCGCAGGCCGTTCCGTTCGACATCACGCACACGACGGTCGCCTTCTCGGTGTCGCTGAGGAGCGGCGACGAGACCGGTGACGCGCTTCCCGGCGCCTCCGTCACGCTCTACGGGGCGGGCGACGCCAACGTCGGCAGCGGCACGACCGGCGACGACGGCTCGGTGACGATCAAGGTCGCGCGTGCCGGCACCAGCGGGAACATGGTGATGGCCGGCGTGGAGGCCGAAGGCTACCACGTGGCCGACGGCAAGACCGAAGTGTCGTGGGATCCGCAGATGTTTGCGACCTCGGGCGCGAACTCCAACGACATCGTCAACCTGAACGTCGACGTGAGCGTTAGCGGCGCGACGGTCGAGACCGACTACGGCGGCGGCGAAGCGCTCGCCGGCTGGGCGATCAGCGTCATGCACGGCGATGACGCTGTCGAAGGCGCGCCGGATATGCTGGACGACGACGGCAGCGCGTCCCTCATGACGACCGTGGAGGCCGGTGACCTTCCGGCGACCTTCACGTTCTCGGTCGCCGATGACCAGGACGACGATCTGGACGGCGGCGAGATGTACGAGGGAGCCGACGGCGTGTACGAGCACACCGGCCTCAAGGTTGAGGCCATGGACGCCGACCCGATCGTGGTGACCTACACGACGCAGACGCTGAAGGTCTTCGTGCACCACGAGCGCGACCAGGTGATGGGCTACACGGGCAACGTCCTGGGCGGCGACAGGAGGATGTCGGAAGAACTGGTCGATATCGAGATCCGGCAGGTGAGCGGGAACGACGGCAGGCTCACCCGTCCGGTCTCGCGCGAGGAATGGGACGCCAGGGCGAACACGACCCACAGCAGAGGCGCATACACCTTCGCCCACCTGCCGGCGGACATGGACATCGTGGTTCGGGCGGACGCCAAGGACGGCTACAAGCTGCTGGATCTCGACCGGCTCGATACCTACCGCAACATGGAAGAGAACGGCGTGATGGGCGGCGCGTTCGGCGACATGGGCGGCTGGGGGCACACAGTGACCCTCTGTCCGCTAACGGAAGTCGAGCCCACCGGCCAGGACTTCGGCGAGTGCGGCTCGTTCGCCGTCGTCAGCACGCACGAAGTAAGCGCGAACGTGTCGAGGCGGGCAGTCCAGACGCGGGGTACCGGCTTCCGTACAAACCACCACACCATCACGCGTGTAGCGGGGATCACGGTCAGCCTGACGCCGGTCGAAGGCAAGAATCTCGCGGGTGACGGACGGTCCTTTACCACCGCGTCGAGCGACGATCCGACGACAGCGATCAACGAGCAAAGGGCACACAACTTCGGCACCATGGCGGCGGGCACCTACGAACTCGGTCTTCCCGACGGATGGATGGGGATGGTAGGCGACGAGAGGGCGGCCGTCTTGCTCAGTCCCCTTG
>VYDD01000110.1:0-828 GCA_009843625.1 Gammaproteobacteria bacterium
GCGAACGCGGGCGCCTCGTTGGCCTCCGCCGTCGCACTCTCGCCCGAATCCGACCACTCGCCCGCCCCCTCCGAACTGACCGCCCGCACCTGAACCTCATACGTGGTTCCGGCCTTGAGCCCCTCAATCGTCAGGGACAATGCCGCGCCCGGCGACGATGCGTCCGTCCAGCCGCTCTCTCCCCGCGCACGGTACTGTAGATCGTAGCCGGTGATCGCCGGCCCCTCGTTGTCCGGAGCGGTCCACGACACCGCCACCTCTTCGGTGCCGCCCACCACTGTCGGCGCGGTCGGCTTGCCCGGCGCGGGAACGTCCGTCACCTGGATCGTCACCGAGGCAGTGTCAGCGAGCGTCCCATCGCTGGCCGCCAACCGGGCCGTGTAGGTGTTGGTGTCGCCCTCATGGTCCAGCGCCGCGCCGTCGGCCACCTCGATCTGGCCTGTAGCCGAGTCGATCTCGAACGGGACTCCGTCCTCGCCCGGAATCAGGCTGTACGTCAAGCCGTCGCCGTCAGGGTCGGTGGCCGTTACCGGCTCGCCGACCGCCGTGCCGCCCGGCGAGTTCTCCGCCACTTCGCGCTCATACGTGTCCGCGGCGAACGCGGGCGCCTCGTTGGCCTCTGCAGTCGCGCCCTCGCCCGAATCCGACCACTCGCCCGCGCCCTCCGAACTGACCGCCCGCACCTGCACCTGGTGCGTCGTTCCGGCCTTGAGACCGGTGATGGTAAAGGACAATGCCGCGCCCGGCGACGACACCCCCGTCCAGCCGCTCTCTCCCCGCGCCCGGTACTGTAGATCGTAGCCCGTGATCGCCGGTCCCTCGTTCTCC
>VYDD01000110.1:838-7044 GCA_009843625.1 Gammaproteobacteria bacterium
CCGGCCCCTCGTTCTCCGGTGCGCTCCACGACAGCGACACCTCTTCGGCGCCGCCCGCCACCGTCGGCGCGTCCGGCTTGCCCGGCGCGGGAACGTCCGTCACTCCGATCGTCACCGAGGCCGTGTCCGCGAGCGTCCCGTCACTCGCCCGCACCTGAACCGAATACGCCGTCGTCCCGCTCTCGTAGTCCAGCACCGCGCCCGCGGCCACCGTGATCTGGCCCGTCGCCGCCCCGATATCGAACAGCGCCGGCTTCGTCCCGGCGAACCCGTACGTCAACTCCGTGCCTTCCTCCGCCTCCGCCGTCACCGGCGCGCCCACCGCCGTGCCGCCCGCCGAGTTCTCGGGGACCGAACGCGTCACCGTCGCCGGATCGAACGCGGGCGCCGTTGCCGCCCCGCCCGGCTCCGACCATTCACCTGCGCCCTCCGGGCTCACCGCCCGCACCTCGACCACGTACGCCGTGCCCGCCTCCAGGTCCGCCGCCGTGTGCGTCAGCACCAGCCCCAGCGACACCTCCGTCCAGCCGGTGGCCGATGCCGGGCGGTGGCGAAGATCGTAGCCCGTGACCCCGAGACTCTCGTCCGCGAGCGGCTCCCACGTCGCCGTCACCGCGCCCGCGCCGCCCTTCACCGCCGGCTTCCCGAGCCGGCCCGGCACGGGCACGTCCGTGATCCGCAATCCCACCGTGATCGTGTCCGCCAACGCGCCGTCGCTCGCCACGACCTGAACGACCAGCGTGTTCTGGCGCTCGTGATCCAACGCCGCGCCCGCCTCCACCGTCAAACGGCCCGTCTCCGCTTCGATGTCGAACCGCCCCGAGTCGCCCCCGGTCGTCAGCGAATAGCTCAGCGTGTCCCCGTCCGGGTCGGTGGCCGTCACGGGTTCGCCCACCAACGTGCCCCCGGGCGAGTTCTCGGCCACGTAACGAATGGTCGAGTTCCTCCCGAAGACCGGCGCGCGGTTGGCCGTCCGCGCGTCCGCAACCGTCACATCGAAACGCTGCGACACCGACGCCCCGTCCGGGTCCAGCGCCGTGACCGTCACTTCCGCGCTCCCCTTCGACACGCCCGCCACCAGCACCGTGTCCCGGCTCACCGACACCGTCGCCACGCTCGCGGTCGACGACTCCGCCGTGTAGGTCAGCGCGTCGCCGTCCGGGTCGCTGAAATGCGGCGACACCACCACCGCCTCCGATGCCCCGGCCTCCACCTCGCGCGCCGAAATCGCGCTCTTGACCTCCGGCGCCTCGTTCACGTCCGTCACCGAGATGTCCACGTCGCCTTCGGCGCTCACCGTCCCCGAACTCACGGTCAGCGTCAGCGCGTACGAAGCCCGCGTCTCGAAGTCCAGCGCGCCCGCCACCCTGATCTTCGCGTCGTTGTCGCTCGAACCCACCGCGGCCACCGAGAAGTCCCCCGAACCATCGCCGGAGAGCGAATAGCCCAGCGTCCCGCAATTCCCCGATGTCGTTACGGTCACCACGCCGTCCACCCCGGCACCGGCACCCGCGTCCTCCCGCACGTCGAGATCCCCGTCCGACACCGTGATCCCGCACTGGGTCGTCGTCCTCGGCACGACCGTCACCGGGATCGTCTGCGTCGCCGTCAGGCCCCCGCGGTCCCGGGCCGTCACCGTGACCGTCGCGCTCCCCGCCGCAACGCCTGTCAGCCGCACCGGGCTCCCGGCCGCGTTCACCGTCAGCTTGCCCGTCGCCGACGACGCCGAGGTGAAGGTCAGCCGGTCCCCGGCGTCCTCGTCCGTGAAGTAACCCGTCACGTCCAGCGAAACCGGCTGCCCAACCCGGACCGTCTGCCGGCGAATCGTGCCACTCGGCCTTGGCGGCTCGTTCACGTCCGTCACCGAAATGTCCACGTCGCCATGGCCGCTCGCGGCGCTGCCCACCTCGCTCACCGTCAGCGTCAGACCGTACGTGTCCCGGCCCTCGTGGTTGAGCGTCCGGGCGCCCCTGATCTCGCGTCGTCGTCGTTCGCGCCCGCCGCCGCCACCGAGAAGTCCCCCGACCCCGTGCCCGTCAGCGCATAGCGCAACGTCCCGCAATCCGTTGCATCCACGCTCACGTCGGGAGTCAACGCGGCCCCCGCTCCCGCATCCTCCCGCACCGGCAAATCGGCATTCGATACCCTGATCGTGCATGTCGGCTGCTCTGCGTACACTTCAACGTCGAACTGCTGCGTGGCCGTCAGGTTCCCGGTGTCCGTCGCAGTCACCGTTACCGTCGCACTGCCCACGGCCACACCCCTGAACCGGACCCGACTGCCGGTCCCGCTCACCGTCAGCTTGTCCGTATCCGACGAAACCGGCGTGTACGTCAGATCGTCTCCGTCGGGATCGTCGAAGTATCGTGCCACGTCCAACGACCTGCTCTCGCCAACGTAGACCGTGCGATCCGATATCGTCCCCTCGGCGGTCGGCCCGCGGTTGGGAACATCGACCTGGAACACGTCCGCTTTGGTGCCGCCCATCCGGTCGTCCGCCGTCAGCGTAACTCGCGTGCGCCCCTTGCCCGCAGCCGTCACCGTCAGCGTGTTCCCGCTCAACGTCGCGGTCGCCACATTCGTGTTCGCGACGTTGACCGTGTAGCGCAGGACATCCCCGTCGGCATCCTCGAACACGCCGGAGATGTTGATCGCGGTTTTGTTCGGGGGATCGCCCACGTACAGCGTCAGGTCGGCGATAGCTTCGGCCACCGTTGGCTCGCGGTTCGGAACCTCGACATCGAACTCGTCCACGGCCGACAAATCACCCGGATCCGTTGCCGTCACGGTCACCGTCGTCCGGCCCTTGCCTGTCGCCGTGACCGTCAGCGTGTGCCCGTCCACCGTCGCGGTCGCCACCGCCGTGTTCGAGGAGACTGCCGTATAGCCGAGAACATCCCCGTCGGGATCGCTGAACACGTCCGAGAGGTCGATCTCTTCTTCGTTCGGGGGATCGCCCACATGCAATGTCAGGTCCTCGATTTCGTCCTCGACCACGGGCGCGCGGTTCGGCTGCGTGACTGTCACCGGACCGCTGGTGTTGACGCTTCCACCGTTGTCGTCGTCCGCCGTAGCCTTGACGTTTGCGCTGCCGGACGACACGCCGGTAATCGTCAGAACGCTACCTTTCAGGCTCACCGTCGCCACATCTGTGTCGTCCGAGTTTTCGCCGCCGAACGTCAGTTCGTCACCATCGTCATCACTGCAAAGATTGGCCAGATCCACCCTTACGATCTGCCCCGCATCGACCTCCTGAGAGGGAATTGCCGTGCAGGTCGGGGCGCGGTTGGGAACGCTGACCTCGAACGTGTCTTGCGCCGCCAACCCGCCCGGATCCGTCGCCGTCACGGTAACCGTCGCGTTGCCCTTCCCCGTCGCCGTCACCGTCAGCGTGCTCCCCGTCAACGTCGCGGTCGCGACATCCGTGTCCGAGGAATTGGCCGTGTAGCCGAGGGCATCCCCGTCGGGATCCTTGAACACGCCGGAGATGTCGATCTCGGCATCGTTCGGGGGCTCACCCACGTACAGCGTCAGGTCGGCGAGCGGACGTTCGACCACCGGTGGGTCGTTCGGCTCCTCAACCGTGACGGTGAACGTCTGCTGGGCCAAGAGGCCGCCCGGATCGGTTGCCGTCACGGTCACGGACGCGTTGCCCGCCGACACGCCAGTGAACGTCACGTCGCTGCCGGAAACGCGGACTTTCAACACGGTCGTATCCGACGAGGTGGCGGTGTATGTCAGCCGATTCCCGTCTGGATCGCTGAAGTAATCCGAAACGTCAACCAACCCGCTCTCTTCCTCTTCAACTGCCGCGTCAGGAATCGTCCCCACCTTCCGCGGGCTGCTGTTCACGATGACGGTCACGTCGACGCTTGCCTTGGCGTCGCAGTGGTCGACCGCCGTCACGGCCAACTCGTATCGGCGGCCCGCAACCAAGGCTGCCGTCGTCCGGATCTCCCCGCGCGCGTTGATCGTGAACTTGTTGTCTCCTCCGGTGAGGAAATAGTCGGCGATGCCGGACGCCTCTGCGGCCACGGTGTCGACCACCGTCCCGGCCGCCACCGGATCGTTCAGCCTGAACACGATCGGCCCCCTCTGCGGAAACCGGATGCTGCACTCGATGAACGCGGACAGCGCATCCCCGTTCACCGTCATGGCACCGAGAGTCGCCGCGCTCGTCGAAATCGATGGCGGGTTCAGCGACACGTAGAAGAACTCGACCGCCTCCGCGTTGTCGTCCTCAAGCGTCTGCACCTGGATCGGCTTCGACGTCTCGCCCGGCTGGAACACGACCTCCGCGTCCGCCGCCGTGTAGTCCTGTCCGGCCACCGCCGTGCCGTCGTTCGTCCACCAGCGAACCGAAACCCGGTCCGCCACCGCCGTCGACATGGTCACGGTCGAACGCCACGCGGCCCCCTCGCTGATGGTGTCCGGCACCGCCGTCAGCGCGACCGTCACCGATCCGTTGTCGGCGATCGTCGCGGTCTTCGCCGCGTGCTCGAAGACCCACGCGGCCGCGGAAGCCGTCACTCCGGTCAGGGCGAGCACCACCGTCTCGCCCTTGTCCAGGATGCTGTCCTGGATCGCTTCGAGCGCGATCCGTGCGACGTTCTCGCCCTGTGCGACGGTGACCTCGCCCGACAGCGCCGTGTAGTCCTCGCCGGCCACCGCCGTGCCCGCGATCGAGTACCGGACGTTGACCGCTCCGGCGACCGTGCTCCCCGCCACCGACACGACGAAATGGCCGGTCGTGCCCTCGGCCACCGTGCCGCCCTCGGGTGCCGCGAGCGTTATCGTGAGCGTGTCGGACGCCGCCTGAATGTCGGGTCCGGCTGCTTGCGCGGAGTCGGCGCCCACCGCCAGAGCGAACGAGGCGGTCAGCATCTGGAGGATCCGGGCAACCGCGCCGGATCGCTTCGAGCAACGTGTGATTGGGAGCCCAGTATGGTCAGGACGTACCGGTCGTAAAATGGTCATTGCGCAGGGGTGTCCTCGCAAAAGGCGGTTGGGGAGGGTTGTGGCCGGACGCGGCCGTGAGAAGGCGCAGGAAGCTATCCGATACCCGCCGGGACGCAAGGGGCTGGAGGCGGCCGGGAGCGGAAGCGTTACGAAGGAAGTCCTGCCACCGGGCGCGCGGGCACCGAGCCGGTCAAGCGCCTTGCCTGGAAACGGCTCTCGCCCTAAGGCCCGATGACTCGAACCACCTTGCAGACCCTGAGCACGACCATCACGCGAACCACGATCACGTCGTTGGCCAGCAACTCCGTAGGCATTGCATCCCCGTGGGCACCCGCATCCCAGAAGTCTCCCTGCGCCTGTCCGGGCAGCGCGTACGGATCCGCCTTGCTCACGTCCACCTCGTAGCCCAAGTCCGCCAGCGCCTGAATGGTGATCGCCGTCAGCAGGGAACCCCCACCGACCGACATGACGTCGCCGGGTATGACGCGCCCTCGCCAGTGGATGTTCAAAATGGGTATCCTGTCCTCGAGCGGCACCTTGCCACCCGTGTACCCTTCGCCTCCCGCCGCATCGAACGCCGCCACGGCCAGCGGCCCCGTGAAGTGCCCGTCTCCGTCGTGGGCGCGGAACAGTGCTCGCCACGCCGGCGGGTGTGAGTCGTAGACCCAGTCTCCAAAACCCAGCACGTGACCGATCTCGTGGAGCGTGGATCGATACAGTCGGTCAAGGACCGGATCAGGGTTGCGAAAGTGCCACATGGCGAACGAACTCCGGCCAAGGAAGGCATACCCGGACTCTTCCCGTCGGCCGCAAGTGGCGGCGGAGGCCGCGTTTCTTCCGAGCCGTGCGACGAATCTCATGCGAATCAGAACGTCGTCTATGACTCCCACGACCCGCAGCGGCGACGGTCCACCGACGCAGCCGTCGCTCAGCGGCTCCTTCGCCGGCACGTCCGGCAGGTCGCCCGTCACCACCTCCATCCACCGCTCCGCCGCCCGCCGAACCGCCGCCTCCTCCTCAGCTGTGAACCCCGGATCGAAGTACAGCTCGATGTTGAACGCGTCGGGGTCCGGAGCCGGAACCACCCACGCTCGGAAACGCTGAATGGCTATCAACCCGCCGGGGTCGGTGGCCGTCACCTCGACCTCGGTCGTGTCCACCGACATCGGATCCAGCCACAGCACCCCGTCTTCGATCCGCGTTGCCACCACTGCGGATTCGGTCGTCTCAACGGCATAGGCCAGAGC
>VYDD01000110.1:7054-9725 GCA_009843625.1 Gammaproteobacteria bacterium
CGAAGTAGTCGGCGAGCACCAGGTCGGCCGACGGGCCTCCGGCCTGATGCCGGTGCGCGGGAATCGCCGACCGCGCCACCGGGCTCCGGTTGTCGGCCTCGGCGAACAACACCAACTCCGGGCCGCGCTCCAGTCTCAGGCCCTCGTAGCCTTCCGCCCGCACTTCCGGTAAAGGCGGGAATCCGAGATGGGCCGCAGCGCCGTCCGAGTTGGCCAACACCTCGAATGGGGTACTGACCGTGTCGCCGGAAAGCAGCGGAACGGTTTCCCGGGAAATCGAGCCGCGTTGGACCGACACCGGCACCGTGAACGCGAACGGAGCGCCCGAGGATACCCGCAGCGCCACCCGAGCGGGACCCGGCGCCAGCAGGTCGCCATCGACTCGCACGAACTCCGGTCGGATGGAAAAGGGTGCCCCGGGGTTGGCTTGGAGGGTGACCCATTCGAGTGCTGACAGGCCAGCGAACAAGCCCGGAGGGAGCTTCGCGAGTTCGTTATGCTCCAGGCTGAGTTCCGCGAGTCTCGGTGTCCCGGCGAAGGCGTCCGGGGGCAGTTCCGTCAGATCGTTGCGGCTCAGGTCCAGCCTCACCAGATGCTGCAACCGGTCTAAGATGCCCGGTGGAAGAATCTCCAACCGATTCCCTTGCAAGTAGAGGCGCTGGAGCGTGGGGGTTTCCGAGAACAAGCCGGAGGGTAGCGCAGTCAGTTGGTTTCGTTCTAGGACGATCCGCCAGAGCGCAGGCGTCTCCGAAAACAGTCCCGAGGGCAGTTCGGTCAGCAGGTTGTCGCCGATTACAAGGTCTCCCAAGCGCGGCAAGGCGTGGAAGATGTCTTCCGGCAGCGAAGTCAACTGGTTCCCCCGCATGGTCAACAACAGCAGGTTGGAAAGCCCGTCGAAGAGATCGGGCTGCAACTCCGTCAGTTCGTTGTGATCGAACCGGAGATACTCCAGTTCCGCCAGATCCGCGAACGTTCCCGGCACCAACTCGGTGATTCGATTTTGCCAAAAGTTCAGTTCCTGCAGGGCCGAGAGACCCGAGAACACCTCTTGCGTCAAATGGGTCAACTGGTTCGACGTAAGAACCAGTCGCCGCAAGCGTGACAGTCCACTGAAGATTCCCGGTGGCAGGTCGGTCAACAGGTTGTTGCCGAGTTCCAATTCCTCCAGCGCGACAAGCCCGGCGAAGTCGCCGTCCCCGATCCGCCTGATGCCCTTGTTCGCGAGTACGAGGCGACGTACGCCCCGGAGCTTCTCCTCGGTCACCTCCGAGCAGTGCCCGACACCGCGGGCCTGTCGTGCGATCTCCGCGCTCACCGCCGGAGTCCGGTTGCAGACCCCCTCGTCCGACACCGCGGTAGCCCCTAACGCCACCGCCAACCCGTCCCCCGCCGTCACGCCCAGCCGGTGCGTGCCCGGCTCCTGCCCCAGCGTCCACACCGCCGATGCCAACCCCAGACTGTCGGTCACCGCCGTTTTCGGATCGGCACGGCCGCTACCCGCCTCGGGATCGAACCGCACCGTCGCGCCCCAGACCGGCCGATCCGTCTCGTCGGTGACGCGCACGATGACGGTATCAGGCAGCGGGTGCCCCGCCCGAGCCCACTGGTCTTCTCCGGCAAGCACCTCCAGCGATGCCGCGGCCTCGTCGGGGTCGAGCGCCGTCGCCTCGATCTCCGCGCTGGCGCCTCCCTCCGCCGCGACCGCGCGCAGTGTCTGCCGCCCCGGGGTCGGCCCCAGCGTCCACACGATCCCCGCCACGCCCGCGCTGTCGGTGGTCGCCTCCGCCGGTTCGACACGCCCGCTGCCCGGAGCCGGCTCGAACCGAACCGCCGAACCGGACGCCGCTGCGCCTGCGGGGTCCAGCGCGCGCACGCCGACGGGATTGAGCGGGGGCTGCCCCGGAGTCGTGCGCTGCCCGCTTCCGATGGCCTCCAGCGCCGCTACGGCTTGGCGCACGCGGACCAGCGCATGGTCCGACGACTCGGGAGTCCAGGCCTGAACGCGCGCCTCGCCGTTGCCGTGCGCCGTCACGGTGCCGTTCCCGTCCACCACGAACACGGTCGTGTCCCGGCTGCTCCAGCGGACTTGGCCGGATCCGGTCCCACCCCGGACCGTGAACGCGAACCGCTCGCCGATGTGCGTCAGGGTCACCGAGTCCGGCACGATTTCGAGCGATGCGTCCGGCTCGGCCACCCCACCCGGATCGCACGCCTCAAGGGCCGCAAGGAACAGCGCGGAGGCGACAACCGGCAAAGCCAGCGGTAGCTCCCGGACACGGTTCATTGCAGGCGGAAGGGAGAGGGGATCCGATGGATCTCCGCTCGCGTCCGTTGCGCGGATTCTTGTTCGCATGGTC
Organism: Gammaproteobacteria bacterium; assembly: GCA_009843625.1. GTDB lineage: Bacteria > Gemmatimonadota > Gemmatimonadetes > Longimicrobiales > Gaopeijiaceae > BD2-11. The sequence continues at coordinate 9,412 of VYDD01000110.1, forward strand.
CTTCCAAATCGGGCCTCTACCACCATCTTGGGTGGCTAAAGGTGCCCGATTCTCGGCACGTCGGGCAAACGCGCTGCGGAACTCGCGTTTTCCCACGTGGCATTAGACACCCGGCACAGGCCCTGCTTCGGACCCTGCCGTGCCGCTGGCGGCAGCGGGGAATGCCCCACGGGCCGTACCGGACACTGTGGGACAGTCTCGGAGTCCGAGCCGCTACCGACAGGTTGACTTGCCCGCGCAAGGTTGGGCACCGTTTCGGGCATGGGTACACCGGATCGGCATTTCAGCCCCGTCGCGAGCGAAGGGATCGCCCG
>VYDD01000163.1 GCA_009843625.1 Gammaproteobacteria bacterium
GCGCCCGGACAGGCCGCCGGAACGGCCCTCATCTACGACCCGCGCTACCTCGATCACGTGCTCATTCGGCCGAACGGCTCCCGCCCGCCCGAGATCCCGGAGCGGCTGGTGCGCATGCGGGCCGAGCTGGAGGCGCGCGGGCTCACCGAGGCGACCGTGCCCATCGCACCCACCGTCGATCCGCTGCTCCGCATCCGCGCCCACCACACCGGCGAACACGTGGATTCGGTGCGCCAACTGGGCGTGAGCGCAAACGTGGCCGAACTCGCGGTGTCCGGCGCCCTGACCGGCGTGGACGTGGTCGCCGAGGGCCGGGCGCGCAACGTCTTCTGCGCCATCCGACCTCCGGGGCACCACGCCAACAACACCGGCGCCGAAGAGGGCTTCTGCTACTACAGCAACGCGGCCATCGCGGCGAAGTACGCCCAGGAGATCCACGGTCATGAGAAGGTCCTGGTCATCGACTGGGACTACCACCACGGCAACGCGACCCAGAACGCCTTCTACGACGACCCTTCGGTGCTCTTCTTCTCATCCCACGACTGGAACGCGTATCCCGGAACCGGCGATCCTTCGCTCGCCGGCGAGGGAGAGGGCACGGGTCTGAACATCAACGTGCACCTGGACTGCGGCTCCAGCGATGCCGACATGCTGCGCTACTGGGATAACGCGCTCTCGCCCGCGGTGGCCGCCTTCGACCCCGATTTCGTGATCGTCTCCGCCGGCTTCGACAGCCGCCGCGACGATCTGCTGGGATGCTTCGACCTCACCGACGACGCCTTCCGGCGCATGACGCGCATGGCGATGGACTACGCCGACAGCTGCTGCGAGGGGCGCCTGGTGTCGCTGCTCGAGGGCGGTTACAACCTGGACGGGACCGCGCTCGCCGCGGCGGCGCACGTGGAGACGCTGCTGGAGCACTGACTCCGGTCCGCGGTCCGCGTCCCGTCCGTCGCCTGCGCGGGCGCTGGCGAGCGTTCTAGACCATCCGCGCCAGCACCCCGAGCAGCCGGTCCACGTCCTCGCGGTTGTTGAACATCGCCACGGCGGCGCGCAGGAGCCTGCCTTCCTCCTGGAAGGTGATGGCGATGCCCTCGTCGGCGAGCGCCTTCGCCAGCGCTTCATGTTCCAGGCCGTGGTAGAAGCTGACTATGGGAGACGGATTGCGGGGAGGGGTGAACAGCTGCATCCCCAGCGCTTCCGCTCCGTCGCGCAGTTCGCCGGCCAGCGCGTGGGTGTGCCCGGCGATGCGATCCAGCCCCACCTCGGCCAGGAAGTCGAGCGCGGCCGCCATGGCGGCCACCGGACCGTTGGCCAGGCTCCCGTACTCGAATTTGCCGGCGCTGCTCCGCAGGCGGTAGCGATGCCCCGGCAGGGTCTCGGCCACCTGCCGGTGCCCGTAGCGGTCGGGCGCCATCCACTCAAGGTGCTCGCGGCGCACGAAGAAGGGCGCGCAGCCGAAGTCGGCGTGCAGCCACTTGTAGCCGTTTGCGCCGGCGAAGTCGACGCCCTCGTCCCGCAGGTTCACGGGGAAGGTGCCCAGCGCCTGGACGGCATCGGTGTAGAGATAGGCACCGTGTGCGTGCGCCAGTTCCGCGAGCGCGGGCAGATCGTGGCGGAAGCCGTTCCGGTTGGACACCCACGCCACGCTGACGCGCCGGGTGCGCCCGTCCGCCCGGTGCTCGATGCCCTCGGGGGTGCCCACGCCGTCGCGCGACGGCACCACACGCAGTTCGACCCCCATCTGCTGCTCGAGCTGCCGGTGGAGCACGTAGGTGGAGACGAAGTGCAGCTCGTCGACCACGATGTTGTCGCCCTCGCGCCAGTCGAGCGCGCTCGCGACGATGTTCTCCGCGTCGGTCGTGGAATAGAGTAGGGCGACCTCATCCTCGTCGGCCCCGAACAACCCGGCGAACCCGGCGACGGCCCTCTGCCGCGGGGAAGGGCCGGATCCTCCACCCCGTCTCCGCATCTTGCCGTCCGCGTAGGCATACAGCGCGTCGCGCACCGGGATCGGGATGGGGCCGACGGAAGCCGTGTTGAGGTACGCGAGTTCCTCGGTCACGGGGAAGCTGGCGCGGACGCCGAGCGGGTCGTCGAGCGCGAGACTCGGGGGCGCGGAGCCGGACGATGGGGTGCCCGATGCGGATTCGGCCCCTTCGGCGATGCGGGCCGCCAGTCCTCCGGCGGGAAGCGCGGCCAGACCGGCGGCCGCGGTGGTGCGGATGAAGTTGCGGCGGTCGAGCGGCGTCATGCGGCTCCTCCCCTGAAGCAGTCGCCCGCATCAGTCGGGCGATGGCTGACTGCGACCCGCGAATCGGGCGCGGACAGGCTAATCGTAGGGTGGGGAAGAAGCTGCGGCCAGCCGCAGGCCTACTTGGTCACGAACATCTTGATAACGCTCGAGCGACCGTTCACCTCAAGGACGAGGAGATAGATCCCGGACGCAACCTGGTTGCCTTCGAGGTCGCGACCATCCCAGTAGGCTTCATAGTCCCCCGGTGTTTCGTACTCCATGTCGGACACGGGGAAGCCGTCGCTGCCCGGGTTGCGCAGGGCCGTGGGGGAGGCGACCAGCTGCTGGAGCACGTTGTAGATGCGAATCGACACGACGACCGGCTCCCCGCCCGAGAACAACTCGTCGCCCAACGAGAAGGGGATGCGGGTCTCCGGGTTGAACGGATTCGGATAGTTCTGACGCAACTCGAATCCGGGATTCTGCTGGCGTCCCCGATCACCCGTTTCCTGGGCCGAGGTAGGATCCAGACCAACGAGCGGGATGAGGAGGAGGCCTGTCAAGACGCGTAGGAAGCGTCTCATATCAACCCCTCCGCACAGTTTTTTCTGTGCAGTAGCTTAGGAACGATAGCCCTCCCAGGCATCCTGGAAAAAATGAATCTGCACCACCACGGCATGGTACGAGCGCCCCACCCTTTCTGTCAACATCGACGGGCGCCGGCGTGGCGTACCTGGTTGCTTCGATAGGACACCGCTCAGGCTCGAAATGTTCAACTCGTCCGTCAGGCCGCGACAGGCGTCGCTCAGCGGCTCGGACCCGGGCTGGCCGGCACTTCCCGCCCGCTGCCGCGCCGAACGGTGACCCCGAGCCGGTCGAAGCAGGCGAGCAGAGGGAGCAGATGACGGCGGGTGACGGGCAGAACCTCGCGGAAGTCCGCGGGACCGAGGCCGGATCGGCCCACGAGCCGTTCCTGAACGTCCCGTGCCCCCCGTTCGACCGCGTCTGCGTCGGCGAAGAAGTCGTCGTTCAACACGACGATGTCGCCGGCCTGTTCCATCAGCTTGAGGATGGGCCACAGGTCCGGATGGTCGCGGAGCGCGGCGGGAAGATCGCGGATGGAGGGCGGAGAGAGACCCGCAGCCCGGTATTGCTCCGCCAGGCGCGACCGCACGCCTTGCTGCTCCGCGGTGAGGGAGGGCGTGAAGCCGGGCATGCGCACCAGGTCGCGGCGGACCGCCAGTTCGCCCTTTTCCGCCAGGTGCGCGAGCAGGGCATCGGCCAGTTCCGCGCCTGCGCCGGGGGGCAGAGCCTCGCGGGCCTCGGCGAGCGGCATGCCGGGTCGGAGCGGCTGGGTTCGGTGGTAGCGGGCGACCTGGCGCCGGAGCAGGCGTCGGCCCTGCTCGGCCACGGTTCCGGAATAGAGCGCCCGGGCGGTCGCGAAGCCGGTCTCGTCCTCGCCGGAGGCGAGCGTCCCCGGTGGATCGCCGGTGCGGATGGGGAGTTCCTCGGCCGGGACGCCCGCCCACCCGGCCAAGTCGAGCACCGCCCGGCGGCGGAGGCCCCTGTCCGGTCCCACAATCGCCTCGAGCAGTTCACCCTCCCTGCCCCGCAGCCGCGTCCGCGGCGGCGGTGACGGCTCGGCCACGATGCCCCCGCCGATGGTGGTCATCGGCGAGTAGGAGCGCAGGACCACGTGGTCGCGCGCTCTCGCCACCAAGGGCGCCTCCAGCCGAAGCTGCGCCCACGCCACCTCACCCGCCTCCATCTCGGCACAGTCGAGCAGGAAGACCCGTGCCATCACCTCGGACGTCCCCAGGTGCACCCGCACCCGCTGGCCGCGCTCGATGGCCCAGGCGGTGTCCGGGAGTAGTTCGATGCGCGCGGTTACCCGGGCGGCGGCCACCCATGGAGCGGCGCCGACCACGACCTGTCCCCGCCCCACGGCCTCCCTGCCCACGCGGCCACCCACGAGGGCGACGGCCGTGCGCTCCCCCGCGCGCGCCGTCCGCACCGAGCGCCCGTGCACCTGCAGGCCGCGCACCCGCGCCGCCAGCCCGCCCGGCTCGAGCCTGACGCGCTGGTCGAGCGACAGCGACCCGGACCAGAGCGTGCCCGTCACCACGGTTCCGGTGCCGCGCACCGTGAAGACCCGGTCCACCGGCAGGCGCACGATGTCGTCGTCCAGGCGCGCGCGCGCCCTGGAACCCTCGCGCGCGAGCGCCGCCCGCAGCTCGTCCAGCCCGGCCCCGGTCACCGCGGAGGTCGGCACGATGGGCGCGTCCGCATGGGGCGTGCCGGCGAGCAGCTCGCGGACGTCGTCCAGCGCGAGTTCCAGCCACTCCTCCTCCACGAGGTCGATGCGGCTGAGCGCCACCACCACCCGCTCGACGCCGAGCAGGCGCACGATCGCCAGGTGCTCGCGCGTCTGCGGCATGGTAGCCTCGTCCGCCGCCACCACCAGCAGCACCAGGTCCATTCCGGTGGCGCCTGCCAGCATGTTGCGGATGAAGGACTCGTGGCCAGGGACGTCGACCACACCGAAGACCAGATCCTGGCTCACCGGGAGTTCGGCGAACCCGAGGTCGATGGTGATGCCGCGCCGCTTCTCCTCGGCCAGCCGGTCCGTGTCCACGCCGGTGAGCGCCTGGACGAGCGCGGTTTTGCCGTGGTCGATGTGCCCGGCGGTCCCGAGGATCAGCCTGCGCACGAGCCCTCCCGCGGTTCAGACAGCCTCGCCAACAACGCTCTCGAGAAAGGGAAAGGAGGGCAGCGGACGGGACCCGGAAATGTGATGGTGCACGTAGTTGCGCAGCACCCTCAGGTGCTGGGTGACGCGGTCGAGCCCGTCCACCGGTTCTCCCAGGAGAAGTGTCCTCAGCTGTTCCCGCGCGCGCGGCCCGATGCGGGGCGCCTCGGAGGCCGGCCCCGCGCAACGCGGGCAGCGCACCCCTCCCGCCGCATGGTCCAGGCGGCCGACGGCGGCGGTGTCCAGTCCGTCCCCGCACGCCACGCATACGGCGAGTTCGGGAGCGTACCCCATCAACGATACCAACGCCCAGGCGCTGGCCAGGATGAGGACCGCGATCATCTCCGAAGGAGCCTCGGCCAGGCGTCCCAGCGACGCGTCGAGTCCCGCGAAGAGGGCCGCGCTCGGTTCCTCGCCGGCGTGGTGCAGCACCAGGTCCGCGAGCAGCGACGCCCCCGCGAACCGCCGCACGTCGCCGGCCAGCGCCCGGTGCGCGTGCATGACCGAGAACTCGCGATAGTTCTGGAGGTCCCGGTTGCTGCGGTAGTAGAGCACGAGAACCCCCGAGGAGAAGATCTCGGGAGGGGTTCCGCGCCTGCGCAGGCCCCGCGCCATCACGCTCACCAGGCCTCGCTCGCGCGTGAAGAAGCGGAGAATCAGGCTGGTTTCGCTGAAGGGATGGGACTTGAGCAGGATGGCGCGCGTGGAAAGGAGCGACATCCTCTAACCCCGGGGATCGTCGGCGAGCCCTATGCGCGCCAGCAACCGCTCGCGCCTGCGCCGATAGGCCTTCCGGGCCTTGCTCCCCACCTTCCCCTCGCGCGCATACGCTTCGTCCAGAATGGCCACTTCGCGGAGCAGCCTGCGCCGCTCATCGGCGGCGGAAGCCGTCGCCGCCGCAGGGTCGCGGTAGACAGCGTACAGCCCGAGCCATGCGAGCACGACGGTCAGGATGACCGCCATCCATTCCAGCGGAAGTCCCTCCGCTTCCTCCGCCAGGAGCAGGCCCACCGCGTCATCGACGATGTCGCCGGCGGCGTAGCGCCGATAGGTCACGCCCTCCTCCACCTCGATCGGCGGGAGCGGCTGCAGCCCGGTGACGGCGGTCGGCGGAGAAGGTTCGAGGACCAGCAGCTCCATGGTCTCGGTGAGTCCCGGAAGCGGCGCGACGAACTGGTGGCCGGGGACCGTGTAGCGGACCGCGTACAGGCGCTCTCCCGGCGGCACCGGAGCTGCGACGAACATGCGTCCGTCGGCGAAACGCACCGCGTCCTCAGCGAGATCGCTTTCGCCCACTTCGAAGTCCTGCGCGCCGCCCAGCAGCGGATACGACCACACCGGCTCGCCATTCGCGGGGATCAGGGTGCGGAAGCCGTCGTTGCGGATCTGGATCAAGTCCACCGCGCTCCACCCCGTGCCCACGTCCTGCAGGAAGAGGTTGCGCACCGAGACCGTGAAGTCCGCGCCGCCCGGCGGGGCGGGTTCGGTCTCGTACACACGGATGACGTAGGTGCTGTCGAGCTGGATGACGCTGTTTACGGGGATGCCGAAGTAGAGGATGTCCTCGTAGAGCGTCGACGCGAAGAAGACGGTTCCCGATTCCGGGTCCGGGACGCGGGGCAGCTCGAACGCGAAGGATCCGTCGTCTGCGACCACGACGGAGTCGATTTCGCTTCCTCCCCCGAGCGCCACTTCGTGCAGCGTCACCAGCCCGGACCCGACTCCGGCGTCGCCAAGGAGCACCCTGCCCCGTAGCGTCGCGGTAGCCTGCTCGCTGGTCGCGGCGGCCGCGCCGGCTTCCTGCGACGACGGATGCGTCGCCGATGGCGGGTGCGCATCACCGGTCGACGCTGTCGCTGCGTGGGCAGGGATGGCCCCGAAGCCCGGCGCAGAGAGGAACGCAGCCAGCAGGAGCGCCCGCGAGTCAGGGCGTAAAGCGGCCAAAGTCCTCGGGATGAAGCTTGCGCAGGTGTTCCTTGAGCTCCTCCGCGTCCATTCCCGGCGGAGACTCCTCCTCGCCCTCTCCCGAGGCCGCATCTTCCTCGTCCGTCACCTCGATCGAGGTCTTGTGGAGGAGATCCTCCTGGGCGAAGATGCGCGCCTCGGTCCGGAGTGCGACCGCGATCGAGTCCGAGGGCCTCGCGTCGATGGAGACGACGTCGCCGTCCCGCTGCACGATCAGCTCGGCGTAGAAGGTGTTGTCGAGGACGCGGGTGATGAGCACCCGCTTGAGGGTGCCGCCGAGCCCGCCGATCACCGAGACGATGAGGTCGTGGGTGAGGGGTCGGCTGAACTTCATGCTGGCCAGCTCCATCGCGATCGAGCTGGCCTCCCCCGGACCGATCCAGATCGGCAGCACCCGTTCGCCCTCCACCTCCCGCAGGATGACTACCGGCGTGTTGGATGAGGGGTCAAGCCCCAGGCTCTGTACCCTGACCTCGACCAACGGTCCTCCTCGCGGGACGCTACCCCGCCGGCCGTCCCGGACGACCGCAGCAGCAATGCGCGTTGGCGCTCAGTAGCGGTAGTGGTCGGGCTTGTACGGGCCGCCGACCGGCACGTCGATGTATTCCGCCTGCTCGGGAGTGAGCGTCGTGAGCCGCGCTCCCAGTTTGTCCAGATGCAGTCGCGCCACCTTTTCGTCCAGGATCTTGGGAAGGGTGTAGACCCGTTTCGCGTACTCGTCGGTCTCGCGCTTCTGCCAGAGTTCGATCTGCGCCATGCACTGGTTGGTGAAGCTGGTGCTCATGACGAAGCTCGGGTGGCCCGTGGCGCAGCCGAGGTTCACAAGGCGCCCGCGCGCGAGAAGGACGATGCTCTTGCCGTCCGGCCAGGTGATCTTGTCGACCTGCGGCTTGATCTCGGTCCACTCCAGGCCCGCCAGCCCGGCCACTTCGATCTCGGAGTCGAAATGGCCGATGTTGCAGACGATGGCCCCGTCCTTCATGCGGTCCATGTGCCCGCGGGTGATTACGGAGACGTTGCCCGTGGCGGTGACGAAGATGTCGCCGGAGGCGCAGGCCTCGTCCATGGTCACCACCTGGTGGCCCTCCATCGCGGCCTGCAGCGCGTTGATGGGGTCGATCTCGGTAACGTAGAGGGTGGCGCCGAGTCCGGCGAAGGCCTGCACGCAGCCCTTGCCGACATCGCCGTATCCCAGCACGACGCACTTCTTGCCCGCCACCATGATGTCGGTGGCGCGCTTGATGCCGTCGACCAGCGACTCGCGGCAGCCGTACAGGTTGTCGAACTTGGACTTGGTGACCGAGTCGTTGACGTTGATGGCCGGGAACAGAAGGGTGCCTTCCTCAGCCATGCGGTAGAGCCGGTGCACGCCGGTGGTGGTCTCCTCGCTCACGCCCCGCACGTCGGCCGCGAGCGACCTCCAGAAGTGCGGATCCTCTTCCAGCACCCGGTCGAGCAGCCGGCCGATCTCCTCCTCTTCCTCGGAGGCTCCGGGCACACGCGCGACCCCGGCTTCCGCCTGCAGCTCGCGTTCGACCCCGTGGTGGATCAGGAGCGTGGCGTCCCCGCCGTCGTCGACGATGAGGTCAGGGCCGCCCTCGGGGTGCGCGAGGGCCATCCAGGTACACCACCAGTACTCCTCCAGCGTCTCTCCCTTCCAGGCGAAGACGGGCACGCCCGCGTCGGCCATCGCGGCCGCGGCGTGGTCCTGGGTGGAGAAGATGTTGCAGGACGCCCAGCGCACCTCCGCGCCAAGCTCCACGAGGGTCTCGATGAGCACGGCGGTCTGAATGGTCATGTGCAGGGAGCCCGAGACGCGGGAGCCCGCGAGGGGCTTCTCGCCGGCGTACTCCTCGCGGAGCGCCATCAGCCCGGGCATCTCCCTGCGGGCGAGCTCGATCTCCTGGCGGCCCCATTCGGCGAGACCCGGGTCCTTGACCTTGAAGGGCGGCCGTGAGACGGCGGGCCGGGCCGGTCGGGATTTCGTAAGCGTAGACATTCTTGCTGGATGGACCCCCGCTTGCGGGTGAAGTTCCGGCAGTTCGACGCAGGGCGGCGCCCGGCCGCCCCGGGTCACATCCCCAGCGCCAGCCTCAGCTCTTCGACCTGGTCGGTCTTCTCCCAGCGGAACAGCTCGACCCCCGTGCCGTCCTTCCAGCGCACGCACTCGGGTTTGCGGCCGAAGTGGCCGTGGACGGCGGTGGGGGTGAAGACGGGACGCCGGAGGCCCAGGCGGTCGATGATGGCGGCGGGACGAAAGTCGAACACCTGCTGCACGGCGGCCGCGATGTGCTCGTCCGCCGTCCCGCAGGTGGCCGTGCCGAAGGTCTCGACCGCCACCGAGACCGGCCGCGCCCTGCCGATGGCGTAGGCGAGCTGGATCTCGCAGCGGCGCGCGATCCCGGCGGCGACCACGTTCCGGGCCGCCCAGCGCGCGGCATAGGCCCCGGAGCGGTCGACCTTGGTGGAGTCCTTGCCGCTGAACGCGCCGCCTCCGTGTCGGGCGGCGCCCCCGTAGGTGTCGACGATGATCTTGCGGCCGGTCAGGCCCACGTCTCCGTAGGGACCGCCGATCACGAACCGGTCGGAGGGGTTGATGTGGCGGATGCACCGCTGCCACTCGAAACCGGCCGCGGCGAACACGGGGGCGATGACCTTCTCGGTGATTCCCTCCCGGATTTCCTCGTCGGCGGCGTCATCGTCGTGCTGGGCGCTGACCACGACGGTGTGCACGCGCACGGGACGGTCGCCGTCGTACTCCATGGTGACC
>VYDD01000466.1 GCA_009843625.1 Gammaproteobacteria bacterium
GGCTGATGCCCCCGATCTTCGGAAACATCCCGGCGGCCGAACTCGAGGCGATCGTGCAGTTCATCGCATCGCAGAGATAGGAGACGCGCCTTGAGGGAGAAGAATCGATGAACACCAAGCCCTGGAAGCATCCGCTGGGCCAGGCGGCGATCGTCGTGGTGCTGGCGTACGTCCTCTTCGAATGGGGCATCTGGCTCCTGCCGCCCCTCTTCGGCGTCGCCAGCGCGCCGGTGCCCGCCACCGTCGTCCTGCAGTACATGGGGACCGTGGTTGTGGGCGTCCTGATCTGGGTCAGCGACTCCGAGGAGCGCTGGAAGCAGTTCAAGGCCCCCATCCACCGGGTCATGGTCGATCCGCGCCAGAAGGTCCTGCGCACGGCCCTCATGGTCACCATTCCCCTGCTGGTCGCCTTCATGACCTTCGACCGGGTCCGGCCCACGGTCTCGGCACCGGCTGCGCTGCGTTCGGTGCACCCGGCGCCTCCCGGACAGATCGACTTCCGCGGAGAGACCATGGTCCTCAACGGGCTCGAGAACCCGCTCCGGCACGAGGGCGACCTGGAGAAGCACTACGAGGAGGGCAAGAGGATCTACGTCCAGAACTGCATGGCGTGCCACGGCGACGCGCTGGACGGGCAGGGGCACTTCGCGAGCGCCTTCAACCCCGCGCCCCTCAGCTTCCAGGACCCGGGCACCATCGTACAGCTCACCGAGAGCTTCGTCTTCTGGCGCATCGCCAAGGGCGGGCCCGGGCTGCCACGCGAGGCGACGCCCTGGGACTCGGCGATGCCTGCCTGGGAGGACCTGCTTACCGCCGAAGAGATCTGGCAGGTGACCATCTACCTCTACGAACAGACCGGCTGGGAGCCGCGCACCTGGGAGGAAGAGGGCGCCGAAGGGGAGGAGCACTGATGCGGGCGCGAGCGAGCAGTCGACTGGCTGCGATGGTACCCGGTTTCGTATTCGCCGCGGTGATGGCGTGCGCCGTTTCGGCCCCTCTCGCCGCCCAGGAAGAGAACGCGCTCGGGCGCGACGTCTACGACCGCTGGTGCGCGTCGTGCCACGGCTACGAAGGCCTCGGCGACGGCTACGCGGCGACCTACATGCTGCCGCGCCCGCGCGACTTCACCCAGGCGCTCTACCAGATCCGCACCACCGCGAGCGGGCAGCTTCCCACCGACGACGACATCATGCGCGTCATCAACGAAGGCATGCCGGGCACGACCATGCCCGGATGGGAGGAAGAGCTCAGCCTCGAGGAGCGGCTGGCGCTCGTCGACTACCTGAAGAGCTTCTCCCGGTTCTTCGCCGCCGGCGAGGCTCCCGAGCCGCTGACCTTCAGCAGCCCGACGCGCGCCACCGAAGAAGCGCTCGCCGACGGGCGGGAGGTATACGAGCTCATCGAGTGCAACCGCTGTCACGGCATCGACGGGAGGGGCGACGGCACCTCCTCGCCGACGCTCGTCGACGACGCGGGGATGCCCACCTACTCGGCGGACCTGACCGAGAACTGGTACTTCAACGGCGGCGGCACGGTGGAGGACATCTACCAGCGGCTGCGCACCGGCCTCGACGGGACGCCGATGCCGTCGTTCACCGACCTGATCGACGCCGGGGTCATCACCGACGAACAGCTGTGGAACCTCGCGCACTACGTGCGCAGCTTCGCGCCCGAGGACCCGCCGGGCATCACCGAGGTGATCCGGGCCGGCCTGGTCGAGGACGCGCCCCTTCCGGACGGCGTCGACGACCCGCTGTGGGAGTCGGCCGAGGCGTTCTACATCCCGATGGGCGGGCAGATCATCGAGAGCCCGCGCTGGTTCGTGCCGCAGGTGGCGGGGCTTTGGGTGCGAGCCCTGCACGATGGCGGCGAACTCGCGGTGCACGTCTCCTGGAGCGACCACTCCGAGAGTCCCGATACCGCGTGGGCCGCCTTCCAGGCCCAGGTCCTGTCGGCGGTGGGACCCGACGAGGGCGACATGGAACCGGGTCCCAGACCCGACGGCCTGTACCTCCAGTTCCCCATGGAAATCCCGGAGGGGATGGACAAGCCCTATTTCCTCATGGGAGATCCGCTGGACCCCGTGTACCTGTGGCATTGGGAAAGCACGGCCGGCCCAGCGCAGGAGGCCGACGCCCGCGGACTGGGCACCATGGCCGCCCAGGGCGACGCCAGCCAGTCGCTCGCGTCGGAAGCGGCGTTTTCGGCGGGGCGCTGGGCTGTTATGTTCCGCCGCGCTCTGGAGACCGGGGATCCGGGCGATCTGCAATTCCGCGTCGGCGAGCCGGTACCCGTCGGCTTCGCCGCCTGGGACGGCGACAACGGAGAATCGGGGTCCCGGGGCTCGATCAGTTCATGGCACTACATTTTCCTGCAGGAACCCACGCCGGCCACCGTGGTGGTCGCGCCGCTGATTGCGACGCTGCTGACCGCCGGGCTGGGCGTGCTGGTTGTGGCCCGGGCCCAGAGGCGTGAGCGCGAAGGCGCCGAGGGCCCGGATGAAGGCGACGCGTAGACATCGAAGTTCAAATAGCACCACGGAGGAAGGAATGAGAGACCTGTTCGGATGCGGCCGGGCCATGGTGATGGCGACGGCTGCGGTGTTCGCGATCGCGTGCGGCGGTGGCGGTGGCGGCGAGGCCGGCGGCGGCATGGAGGAAGAGGCCGCCGGCGAGGAGATGGCGTCTCCCGTCGACATGGCGACGGCGGGCGGCATCAACGCGATGGTGATGTTCGAGGGCATGGCGCCCGAAATGGATGCGATCGACATGGCGTCCGAGCCGAATTGCGCGGCCCGGTATACCGATACCCCGATGGCCGAGGAGGTCGTGGTGGGTGACGGCGGCGGTCTGGCCAACGTCTTCGTCTATGTCAGGGAAGGCCTCGACGCCGGCATGAGCTTCCCCACCCCGGGCGGCGCGGTGGTCATGGACCAGGTCGGCTGCCGTTACGTGCCCCGGGTCGTGGGCGTGCAGGCGGGCCAGGACCTCACCTTCCGCAACTCGGACGGCCTGCCCCACAACATCAACGCCTCGCCCAGCGAAAACCGCGGCTTCAACATCAGCCAGCCGGTGAACATGGACACCAACCGCAACTTCCCGCTGGCGGAGGTGATGGTCCCGGTGCGCTGCGACGTGCACGGCTGGATGAGCGCCTACGTGGGCGTGCTGGACCACCCCTTCCACGGGGTCACGGCCATGGACGGGAGCGCCGACCTGGGCATGCTGCCGCCCGGTGACTACGTGGTCGAGGCGTGGCACGAACGCTACGGCACGCAGACCGCCAGCGTCACCGTCACCACCGGCGAGACCGCGATGGTGAGCTTCTCCTTCTCGGAAGCCATGGCCGCCAACGCCGTGGTGCCGATGGGCGAGCCGATCGACCCGCACGGCCACGGAGCCCACGCTCTCGGTCCCGAGACACATTAGACACGAGCCGCCGAGGACGGGCCGGCGTCTCTCTGAAGGGGCGCTGGCCCGGCACGCGGCCGGGCACCCGGCCCGGCCGGCATCACCCCCGGCAGCGAGCAGGAGAACACCAACATGAGCTGGATGCTCCCCGAAAGTTTTTCCACCTTTGGGCCTGACGTCGACTTCCTGTACTACGCGATCCTCGTGGTGACGGGCATCGTCTTCGTGATCACCGAGGCGCTCCTGGTCTACTTCGTCATCCGCTACCGGCGGCGCGACGGACAGAAGGCCACCTACATCCACGGGTCGACGAAGGCGGAGATCATCTGGACCACCGTCCCCTTCATCGCCGTGCTGGGCTTGGCCTTCATCAGCATTCCTTCGTGGAACATGATGAAGAACCCGGACAGCGTGCCCGCCGACGCCCTCGACTACATCATCAACGCGAAGCAGTTCGAGTGGGAGATCACCTACGCGGGCACGGACGGGGTCACCGGCACCGCCGACGACATCTCGACGATCAACATCATGCATGTCCCGGTGAACCAGGCGGTCAACATCACCCTCCGGTCCGAGGACGTGCTGCATTCGTTCTTCCTGCCCGAGATGCGGGTGAAGCAGGATGCGGTGCCCGGGATGGACATCACCGTCTGGTTCGAGGCGACCGCCGCGGGCGCGTACCCCATCGGTTGCGCCGAACTCTGCGGTAATCTGCATACGACCATGGGCGGAACCCTCAACGTATACGAGGCGGCCGAGTTCGAAGCCTGGGTCGCCTCGCAGAGCGCGGACGCCGACGACGCCGACGATCAGGAGGACCAGTAGATGGACGCGCACGCGCACGCCCACGAGATGCCGTGGATTCGGCGTTACATCTTCTCGACCGACCACAAGATCATCGCCATCCAGTTCCTCCTGATGAGCCTGTTCTTCCTGGTCGTGGGAGGATTGCTGGCAGCGATGATCCGGTGGCAGCTGGGCTTCCCGAGCGAGCCCATGCCCGGGGGCATGCTCCTGCCCGACGAGATGATGGCCCCCACGCCCGCCGGCGCCATCATGCTGCCCGAGTTCTACAACTCGCTGGTCACCATGCACGGCACGATCATGATCTTCTTCGCGATCATGCCGCTGCTGGTGGGGGTTTTCGGCAACCTGCTGATCCCGCTTCAGATCGGCGCCGACGACATGGCCTTCCCGCGCCTCAACATGGCGTCGTTCTGGATGGCCTTCCCGGCCGGACTGCTGATGCTGGCGAGCTTCGCGGTCGAAGGAGGGGCCGCCGGAGCCGGATGGACGTCGTACGCCCCGCTCAGCGCGAGCGGTGAGTACACCGGCGTCTACCTGGGGCAGCAGCTATGGCTGATCAGCCTCACCATCCTGGGCTTCGCGTCGCTCGCGGGCGCGGTCAACTACATCACGACCATCATCAACATGCGCGCGCCCGGGATGACCTGGTTCCGCATGCCGCTGGCCACCTGGGCGCTCTTCATCACCGCGATCCTGATCCTGCTGGCGATTCCGATTCTGGCGGGCGCGCTGATCATGCTGCTCTTCGACCAGACCATCGGAACCGGGTTCTTCCTTCCGGCCAGCGACGGTGAGCCGCTCCTCTGGCAGCACCTGTTCTGGTTCTTCGGGCACCCGGAGGTCTACATCCTCATCCTGCCCGCCATGGGCATCACCTCCGACGTGCTGGCCAACGGCGCGCGCAAGCCCGTCTTCGGCTACCACGCCATGGTGCTGGCGATCGTCTCCATCGCCTTCCTGTCATGGATCGTGTGGGGTCACCACATGTTCCAGAGCGGGATGAACCCGATGCTCGGCACCACCTTCATGATCACGACCATGGTCATCGCGGTGCCGTCGGCCATCAAGGTGTTCAACTGGCTGGGGACCATCTACAAGGGGAACATCCACTTGCACACCCCCATGCTGCACGCCCTGGGCTTCGTGTCGATGTTCATCATCGGCGGGCTCTCCGGCGTGTTCATGGCCTCGACCCCGGTCGACGTCTACATCCACGACACCTACTTCATCGTGGCGCACATCCACTACGTGCTCTTCGGCGGCAGCCTGTTTGCGATCTTCGCCGGCGTCACCTTCTGGTATCCGAAGATGTTCGGCCGCCTGATGAACGAGAAATGGGGCAAGATCCACTTCTGGCTGACGCTGATCCTCTACAACCTGGTGTTCTGGCCCATGCACTCGATCGGGATCCAAGGGCACATGCGGCGCATCTACGACCCCACCCAGTACGAGTTCCTGCAGCCCCTGCAGCCCATCAACCAGTTCATCACGGTGTGCGTCTTCGCGCTGGTGGCGGTTCAGGCGATCTACGCCCTCAACTTCATCATCAGCATCTGGAAGGGGAAAAAGGCCGGCAACAACCCCTGGCACGCCAACTCCCTGGAGTGGACGGTGCCATCGCCGCCGCCGCACGGGAACTTCGAACTGGTGCCCATCGTCTACCGCGGGCCCTACGAGTACTCTGCGCCCGATGTGGAAGAGGACTACTGGCTGCAGGACACGCCGCCGCCCAGCGAGACCGCCGCGCCCGCTCTCGAACCCCAGCCGGTCGCGGACTAGACCCGATTCAGGAGATAACTGACGCATGAGCCAACCAGCCGCATCGACAGCCGACCGGCATCCCATGCCCGGGATGATGGTCTACAACGTAAAGCTGGGAATGTGGATCTTCCTGCTGTCGGAAGTGATGTTCTTCACGGCCCTGATCGGGTCCTACATCATCCTGCGATTCGCCCACCCGGATCATTTCGCCGAGCCCGGGGCGGTGCTGAACGTGCCGCTCACGGCCTTCAACACCTTCGTCCTGATCTGCTCGAGCGTGTCGATGGTCAAGGCGTACGCCGCGATCACGCAGGGTGACCAGAAGGGGCTGAAGTTCTGGCTCCTGGTGACGATTCTCCTCGGCACCTTCTTCGTCGGGGTCCAGGTGTACGAGTACATCATCCTGGCCCAGGAGGGATTCGTTCCCATGGCGGAGCTGTACGGCGTGGCCCACGAGATCGAGGGAGCCGCCCTGTACGGAGCCACCTTCTACACGATGACGGGATTCCACGGAACGCACGTCACCATCGGGATCCTGTGCATGTGGTTCGTCCTGTACCGGGCGTGGCAGGGCAAGTACTCCGCGAACAACTACGGGGGGGTGGAGATCATGGGTCTCTACTGGCACTTCGTAGACCTGGTGTGGATCATTCTGTTCACGATCGTATACCTCATCTGATCATCGGGCGGCGGCGGCCGCCTGGAACCAAGGAGACATCGGGATGGCAGGCAACGGCGAAGAGCCCAGATACTTCCTGATCTGGTTCATATTGTTCGTTCTGACGATGGCCGAGGTGGGGTACGCGTTCCTCGCCCTTCCGCAGTGGCTGCTGGCCACGGGGCTGATCCTCATGGCGCTCTGGAAGGCCCTGCTGGTGGCGATCTACTACATGCACCTGAAGTGGGAGCCCAAACGGCTGTGGATCCTGGCCGCGAGCCCGCTGCCGCTGGCGGTGATTCTGGTGATCGCCGTGCTGACGGAGTTCTGATCGGCTGACGGCGGGGAAGCCGCGGGACGCAAGCCGCGCGCCTCCTTTCCCGGGTTCCGACAAGCCCTGACCGTGCCCGATGCGGCGCGGGCAGGGCTTTCTGGTGGATGCACGGCCCTGGCTACTCTTGCGGCAACCGGCAAGGCGGGCCCAACGTCACGGATAGCCATGGGCTATGTCGAGCGTTCGGGGACGCCGGTTCCCTCCGGCCCAACTGAAGGAGGCGGTCCATGTTCGTGAAGCGATTCTTCTATCCGGGAGCCCTGTCGGGCATGCTCGGCGCCGTTGCGATGGCGCTGTGGTTTCTGGCCATCGACGCCTCGCAGGGCCAGCCCTTCCGCACTCCGGCGTTCCTGGAAGCCGCCCTTCTGGGTCGGGACACGGTCGCCGTGGCTCCGGGCAACATCGTGCTGTATTCCGTCATTCACCTGGCGCTCTTCGCGCTTGCCGGGGTGGCGGTAGCCTGGCTGCTTGGCCGGATCAGGGCGGTGCCCGGCGTGCTGGCGGGGTTGATCGTTGGCTTCGTGCTGTACGAGCTGGTGTTCTTCGCCAGCGTTGCGGTTACCGGGGTGGACATCGTCGAGAGCCTGGGCTGGCTCGAGTATCTGACCGGCAATCTCATCGCGGGGGTCACGCTGGTCGGCTACCTGCACATGATGGGGGCGGCGCCGGAGGTCAGCTGGTGGTCGATCATGCGCCGTCAGCACATCCTCACGGAGGGGATCGTGGCGGGCCTGATCGGCGCGGCCGTCGTGGCGGTGTGGTTCCTGATCTTCGACGCGGTTTCGGGCCAGCCGTTCTTCACGCCCAGCGCCCTGGGCTCGGCCCTGTTCCTCGGGGTCACCGACCTCGACGCCGTCTCGATCCACATGGGGGCGGTGGTGGGCTATTCCGCCGTGCACCTGGGCGCGTTCGCGGTGATGGGGGTGGTCGCGTCGGCCGTCCTTACGCAGGCGGAGGAAGTGCCGCCGCTTCTGCTCGGCGCCGTGCTCCTGTTCGTCGCCTTCGAGGCCGCCTTCATGGGCTTCATCGCGCTCGGCGCCGAGTTCCTGCTGGGTCCCCTGGCTTGGACGTCGATCGCGTTCGCGAACGTGCTGGCGGCAGGCGGGATGGGGTACTACCTGTGGCGCAAGCACCCGAAGCTGCGCGCCGCCTTCGCCGCGAACCCGATGGACAGGACGGCCTGAGGGGGGACTTACCGTCCGCGCACCTCGTCGCGCCGCAGCACCCGGCCGGGGAGGGCCCCTGTCAGTTCGCCTCCGTCGACCACCGCCTCGCCGTTCACGAACACGTACTCGATACCCTCGTTTCCGCCACCCGGATCGAGGATCGTGGCGTGGTCCTGCACCCCCGGATAGTCGAAGGCGACCAGGTCGGCCTTCTGTCCCGGACGGATGTACCCGCGGTCGGGGAGCCCGATGATCTGCGCGGGCAAGCCGGTCGAGGAGCGCACGAAGAACGGCAGCGTGATGGTGCCCTTGTCGCGGACGTAGGTGGCGATCTTGTGCGGATACGTCCCGTAGTAGCGGGGATGCTGGCCGGGAGCCGGGCTCGGGACGATGCCCCCGTCGGTGCCGGTCGCGGTAAAGTCCTGGCGCATGTAGCGCTCGACATCCTCCGGGCTTCCCGCGAGAGGACGGAAGCGAACGCCCGAGCGAAGCAATGGCTCGCTGTCGAGCGCGAACCGGATCAACTGCTCCACCGGCGTACGCCCGTTGGCCTTGGCCACCTCAGCCAGCGTGCGCCCGACGAGTGACTCGTCCTGGGGCGAGATGACGATGACGTGTCGGTCGGCTCCGCCCTGGAGGTCGAGGATGTACTCGATGTCGGTCACCATCTCGCGGTGGAGTTCGGGGTCATCCAGATAGCGGCGCAGGTTCTGCTTGTAGTTCGCGAAGAGCTCGCTGTTGATGACCCGCCACTTCGGGTTGTCCAGCCCGCCGGCGCGGCTCTCGCCCGGCGGCGCATAGTACCACGCCGGAATCACCTCCGCTGAACCACCGCCGAAGGTCTCGTAGGGGTACTGGTCGAGGTAGACCTGGATGCCCTCGGCGCGGGCACGCTTGATCGCGGCCACGTCGGTCGCCGACTGGCCCCAGGTGGTCGGGCCTTTCGCCTTGATGTGGGTGCCCACCACGCGGATGCCGGTTTCGCGCCCGATGCGAATGGTCTCGCCCATGCCGTCGGTGGCCGTGAGCCTCCAGCCCCGCGGCCAGGTCGGAGGCGGCGTGTACTCGTCCACGATGCTCGGGGTGAGCCAGAGCGGAAGCGGGGACTGGCTGCGCTGGTGGGAGTAGTAGAAGCCGTCGTAGTCGGCGACGACGTGCGCCAGGGCGATGATCTCCTCGGTCGTGGAGAAGCGCCCGGGCCGGTACTCGGGTCCCGCGCCCAATCCCCAGGCTCCGGCCTCCATCCCCTTGCGGACCTCGGCGACCATCACCGCGATCTCCTCCGGAGTCGCGTGGCGCTCGTAGTCGTCGCCCATCGCGACGGTGCGAACCGTGGCGTGGCCGACCATCGGAATCACGTTCAGCGCCGTGCCCCCGTTCTCGTACCCTGCGATCTCGGCTTCCAGGGGCCAAACGGGATTTCGTCCGTCCGACGGATGCTTGTGGATTTCCATCTTACTATAGCCGTTGAGTTTACGAAGTTTGCCGGACGGATTCCAGCCGTTTGATTCCCGCCGATTGCGGATCTAGCCGCAAGCTCTTC
>VYDD01000204.1:0-8488 GCA_009843625.1 Gammaproteobacteria bacterium
CACACCGCGACCGCGAGCGTCGCGCCCAGCAGGAACAGCCGCCGCTCCACGCCCAAGACCGTGAGCGGACGGTTCAGCGCCGCGTAACCGGACCAGCGAGTGACTGCCCGCATCAGAACAGCCAGCCCAGGAAGTTCACCGCGCCCACGGCCATCCCGATCCCGAAGATGATCCCGGCCAGCGTGCGCTTGCTCCCGCCCTCGCCGAACGCGAACATCAGCCCGCCCACCACGATCGCGATCAGCGACAGACCGCGCGCGATCGGTCCCGTGAACTGCGTCTGTAGCTCGTTCACCGCGTCCACCCACGGGCTCGTGCCCTGCGCGTTGAGCGCGCCGGGCGTCAGCATGAGCAGCACGGCCCACGCGGCTCCCCGCATCGTCGTCAAAAACGTTTTCATCGTCTGTTTCCCTTTCTGGTGTTGGTTGATGGGCGACTGCTTCGGCATCGCCCTAGCCTCGCGCGACCCACTCGCGGAGCCACTGCTTCACATCCGCCTCGACCCAGCGCGCCGCGCGCGGGCTCAACCGGATCGGCGAGGGGAAGCGGCCCTGGGCCGACCAGGCGTAGATCGTGCTCCGAGCGAGACCCGTCAGCGCCTGCACCTCCGAGACCCGCAGTAGTCGGGTCGTCGGTCTCGTCCTCTTCTTTCTCGGCTTCCTGGTCATCGCTCTGTCTTCCCTCGTTCTCCTCGCCCGTCTCGCGGATTCCGGCACGCGGGACCTCGCGGGCGGAGCCCGTGCCCCGCCCGCACCCCGCTCCCAGGCCGCGATGCATGCCAGCACCCGGTCCGCCATCCGCAGAGACGGCGAGCGGCCCGCCCGGATCTCGTGAATCAGATTCGGGTCGCCCGCCGCCCTCAGGCCGAGGGCCGTCGGGCTCACACCGGATTGGCTCAGGAACGCGTCCACCCGTGAGTTGAACTCCTGCTCGAACGTCATCGTGTCCCCCAACGCTGAAGGACTTTTTCCCTGACCGTCAACCCAAAGGGAATTCCCTATGTGTCTATGGTGTCTATAGTTGTCCTATGTTGTCCGGGAGCCGTTGGAGGCCGCCGCCAACGCGGCGGCGGAGCACCCCCGCAGGTCGGAATCCGGGGCTCCAACGGTGGGATGGGGATGCTTGATCGAGCGACCGGGCCGGCGACGGCGCGATGTCGCCGCGGGGATCCGAACGGAGGACCAGCGGATACGGGGTCCTCTCTCTCGGGCACGGTCGGCGCACGAGTCCGGGGCTGGAATTGGCCGTGCGGCACCCCGTCCGTGGTCGCTCGTCCCCAGCGGACGCTTATATTGGGTTGACCGATTCGACTTCTACGGAGAACGCGAACGCGATGAACAGCCTGCCCGGGCGGATCATGGAGTACGTCGAGGCCACGCCTGAGGCCACGCCGATACGGGCGGACGACCTGCTGCACCTCGGCGACCGCGCCGCAGTGGCCCGGTCGCTATCCCGTCTTGTGCGCTCGGATCGGCTTCTGAGAATCTGCCGCGGCCTCTACATGCGCCCCATCCCAACCCGGTTTGGGCTTCGTGCCCCGCGCCGTGAGAAGGCACTCGCCGCCCTTTCCGAGCTCTGGGACGAGACCATCGTCCCGAACGGGGGCGACGCGGCCAACTGGCTCGGGCTGACAACGCAGAACACGGTGAGGTCCGTCTATCTTACCTCCGGACCCGACCGCCACCTGCATTTCGGGGCTCACCGGGTCGAGTTGCGGCACGCTCCAAGCTGGCAACTGGCGGCCCCGCACCGAACTGCCGGCACCGTCATCCGCGCGGTCGCCTGGCTTGGTCCCAACGAGGTTGAGGAGAGCCTTGACGCCGTGCTTCCCAAGCTCTCGGTGGATGACCTGAGCGAACTTGTCGCGGCGCGGACGGCCATGCCGACCTGGATGGCCGAACCGCTCGGCCGGCGGTTGACGCATGGTTGAGGTCCAGTATGGACGCCTCTCGGCGGCTGAGCGGCGCGACGCATTGGAGGTGGCCGAGCGGCGGTGCGGGCAAAGGACCTACCTCTTGGAGAAGGATACCTGGGTCGTCGCAACCCTTCGCGTCCTGTTCGAGGCTCCGTTCGGACGACATCTGGTGTTCAAGGGAGGCACGTCGCTGTCCAAGGTATGGCGGGCGATCCGCCGGTTCTCCGAGGACATCGACATCACTTACGACATTCGAGGTTTCGCGCCGGATGTGGTTGCGGGCGGCGACGATGAGGCGATGCCGCCGACGCGCAGCCAGGAGCGGCGCTGGACACGGGCGATCCGCCCCCGGCTTGCCGATTGGGTTCGCGACATCGCGCGCCCGCTCATTGCGGAGGAGCTTGAGCGAGCTGGATTCCCGGCACGAGTCCGTGCGGAAGCCGAGCGGCTTTACATCGCCTACGAACCGCTGTTCACCCCGCTCGGCCCCATGCGGCCCGACGTTCAGGTCGATTTCGGCGCTCGCTCCACGGGCGAGCCGCACCGCATCCGACCCGTCGCCTGCGACGCGGCGGAGCACCTTCCAGAGCTTGGGTTCCCGGAAGCACGGCCAGCTGTAATGCTGGCGGAGCGAACCTTCTGGGAGAAGGCGACCTCGATGCACGTCTATTGCCTTCAAGGACGCATCCGCGGCGAGCGTTGGTCTAGGCACTGGCACGACCTCGTCCGCCTGGAAGACGCCGGGGTCGCGGCGCGGGCTCTGTCGGACCGCGATCTCGCTCTGTCGGTCGCCCGCCACAAGGCGATGTTCTTCCGCGAGAACGATTCCAATCGCCAGCGGATCGACTATCACGCTGCGGTCTCGGGCAGCCTCAGGCTCGTTCCCTCCGGTGTCGCCCAAGAGGCCCTCGCCGCCGACTACGCCAGCATGCTCGCCATCGGGATGTTACTGGACGAGAACGAGCCGTTCGACGCGCTCATGCAGCGGTGCGCCCGGATCGAGGAGAGGGCCAACGTCCCAAGCGCGATGGGCCGATAGATAGCGGTCATGGACATTCATCGCGTTTCGTGTTGGTACTCGAACCTGAGTTAGGGACGGCCCCGATTTTGAATAGGACTGGCTCGACCGGCGAGCGAACACGCTCCGGCAACGTGATTATCGACAACCAGCGTCGAAAGGTCGGCGATTTCCTGCGCAAGGAACTCGATCCGGAAGCACTCGTCTCCGTAGTGTCCGCCTACTTCACGATCTACGCATATCATGACCTGCGGGCGGAGCTTGATTCAATCAGGAAGATGCGCTTTCTCTACGGCGAGCCGCGCGGCGTGGGAGCGATGGATCCTGGCGGCGCTGACGACAAGGCGTTTCGCCTCACCAAAGACGGTGGGATCGAACTCAAGCGCGCGCTCGCGCAGAAGCCGCTGGCCCTCGCGTGCGAGTCATGGATCAGGAGGAAGGTGGAGATCCGGACCATCGAGAAGAGCAACTTCCTTCACGGGAAACTCTACCATTTGCGGCGACAAGGCAGGGAAAGCGCGGCTCTTCTAGGCAGTTCCAACTTCACACGCGGCGGGCTCGGCCTCGGTG
This sequence comes from Gammaproteobacteria bacterium, assembly GCA_009843625.1. Lineage (GTDB taxonomy): Bacteria > Gemmatimonadota > Gemmatimonadetes > Longimicrobiales > Gaopeijiaceae > BD2-11. The sequence continues at coordinate 3,504 of VYDD01000204.1, forward strand.
CCAACCCAAACATCGAGCTGAACCTAGAAGTCCGCCGTGAACAGGATCGAGAGCCGCTCCTGCGGTGGTTTGATGCGCTCTGGAATGATCGCGAGCTGACGCGAGACGCGAAGAAGGACGTGCTGGCCGCGCTCTCGCGGCTGGGCAAGGATTACGCGCCCGAGTTTGTTTACTACAAGACGTTGTACGAAGCTCTGCGGGACCGCCTAGACAGGCACGAGGAAGGTCAGCAGATCGTCGGCGGGACGCAGCTCCACGACTCCGAGATCTGGAAGCGCCTGTACCAGTTCCAGAAGGATGGTGCGACGAGCGCGATCAACCGCCTGATTCGCCACAACGGCTGCATCGTCGCGGACAGCGTCGGGCTCGGCAAGACGTACACAGCGCTCGCAGTGATCAAGCATTTCGAGGCGGCCAACGACAAGGTGCTCGTACTCTGCCCGGCCCGCCTCAAACAGAACTGGCTCCGGTACGTCGCACGCACCGCTCAGCGTGGCAACCCGTTCCTGGCGGATCGCTTGGGCTACACCGTGCTGGCGCACACCGACCTGAGCCGCACCGAGGGCATGTCTGGCGAGACCAACCTTGCCAGGTTCAACTGGAGCACTTTCGACCTGATTGTCATCGACGAGTCCCACAACTTCCGAAACGAGGGACGGGACAAGAAGGACGAGGCCGGGAAGCTCATCCGGCGCAGCCGCTATGGCCGCCTCCTAGAAGAGGTGCTCAGGGACGGTGTACGAACCAAGGTGCTGATGCTGTCGGCCACTCCAGTCAACACCAGCCTGCGCGACCTCAGGAACCAGATCTACCTGATGACCGAGAAGCGTGAAGACGCGTTCCGGGCGGAACTGGGGGTAGGCAGCATCCAGAGCGTCTTCGCCGTGGCCCAGAAGGCGTTCCAGAAGTGGGAGAAGAGCCTAGGAGACGGAGACCGACGTGACAAGGCGGCGCTGCTCGAGGCCTTGGGAAGCGATTTCCTGGCAGTGCTCGACGCCGTCACGATCGCACGGTCCCGCCAGCACATCCGCGAGCACTATCCGACGGTTGAGGAGCAGATCGGCGGCTTCCCCGAGCGCACTAGGCCGGAGAACCTGAGTCCGCCGACGGACACGCGAGGCCATCTTTCCTACGACGACCTACACGACCGCATCAACCGGTTTCGCATGGCGGTGTACATGCCGTCACAGTACGTGACCGACACAACCGATCTGGACCGGGAGAAGAAGAAGCTCAACTTCGACCAGCGCGACCGTGAGCGGTGGCTGATCGGGATGATCCGGGTCAACCTGCTCAAGCGGCTGGAGAGCTCGGTGGACTCGTTCAGGCTGACCATGGAGCGCATTGTGGCGAAGGTGGACGAAATGGAGCGGAAGATCGTGAGCTGGCAGGGAAGGGGTGGCGCCGAGCAGCTCACGCTGGCTGTTCTCCAGGACGACGACGACGAGGACTTCACGGTCGGCCGGGAGCGTGCGACGTACGCCATGGACAGCCTCGACGACAAGCGGCTACTCCGGGATCTGCGCCGGGACCGGGACGTGTTCGCCTCGATCATCAAGCGGGCCGCGCAGGTCACTCCAGACCGCGACGCCAAGCTGCAGGCCCTGCGCAGGCTCCTCGCCGACAAGGTGCGCTCGCCCACGTTGGACAAATACGGGCACCCGAACCCCAAAGCGCTGGTTTTCACGACCTTCTCTGACACCGCCCGGTATCTATATCGGCACTTGGAGTCTTGGGCGCGAGACCAGGGTGTGGGGATCGCGCTCGTGGCAGGCGCGGCGGGCTGCAAGGCGAGCGTAGGCACCGCCGATTTCGGGGAGATCCTGATGCGGTTTTGTCCTCGGGCGCAAACTGGCGAACCCGCAGACCGCGACGCGAACGGGAGCACCACCCGCAACGGGGCCGGCGAACGGATCGACATCCTTATCGCCACCGACTGTCTGGCAGAGGGGCAGAACCTCCAGGACTGCGACCTTGTGGTGAACTACGACATCCACTGGAATCCGGTACGGCTCATGCAGCGGCTTGGGCGCATCGATCGCATTGGGAGCGTCAGCCGGGCGGTCAACATGGTCAACTTCTGGCCGACGGCCGACTTGGATCGCTACCTGGACCTCAAGAATCGCGTGGAAGCGCGCATGGTCTTGGCCGACGCCGCCGCGACGGGAAAGGACGATCCTCTTGGTCTGGATCGGACGGGCGTAGAGCGGGCGAGGCAGAGCGCCGAGGCGGAGATCACCTTCCGCGACCGGCAGCTGCGGCGGATCAGGGAGGAGATTCTGGACATTGAGGAGGCGGACGACGGCGTCTCGCTCGGCGACTTCACCCTGGACGACTTCGTGGCCGATCTGATGAACTATCTCCAGTCCAACAGGAAGGAGCTTGAAGCGGCTCCGTTCGGCATCTCCGCCGTGGTCCCGCCATGGTCCGAAGCGGAGATCCCGAAAAGACTTGCCGCCATAATTCGGCCGGGAGCGATCTTCTGTCTGAAACAAAAAAGGAGCCCGGCGGCCATCACCCCGAATCGACTACAGCCGTACTTCCTAGCCTACGTTCGGGACGATGGCGCGGTGCGTTACAGCTTCAGGCACGCCAAGCAGATCCTGACCCTGTTCGGCGCCCTCGCCCGAGGCCGCGAACAGCCGCTAAAGGACCTAGTGGCCGCCTTCGACCGGGCGACGGAACACGGCGCAGAGATGGGCAGCTACGAACGGATGGCAATGGCTGCGGTCAGGGCCACGGCCGGGGAGTACAGAAGGACCACGCTGAGAGACCTGAGTCTGAAACGAAGCGGGAAGCTGCCGGAGCGAGGAGAGCAGCCCAAGGAGGCGTCCGACTTCGAGTTGGTGACTTGGCTCGTGATCCGGGAAAAGGTTGATGCGGGCTGAGACGGCAGGTCGGCCGAAGCGCAAAGAGCGGATCCGCGAATCGTTGAGAGGTTTTACGGACGGCCTCTTGGAGGACCGGGCGAGGGACCTGCTGGAAGAACTCGACTACAGCAGTTCGCGCCATATCGAGATCGGTCCCGAACCGGGAGACTTCATCGACGAATTCGAAACCCCCGAGGGAAGACCAATCGCGAAGAGGCAGCGGGAGCTGATACTGGAAACTTGGAAGAGAGTCGCCATGATCTTCCAGTACACGGACGAGGAGCTCGGAGAACAGGGCTCGTTCTTCGATGGCCAAGAATGGGATGACAGCCGGGCCAAGTCCTTCCTGTTTCTGGCCGTGGACCTGAGGGACAAGGACTACTCAAGATCCGATCTCGCCGCAATGACACGCGCCGTCAACCGCCCTTTCGCCATGCCGGTCATCGTGTTCTTCCGGTATCGGCGTGCCACTGGCCGGTCGGCGTTGACTCTGGCCGTGGTTCACCGGCGAGCGCACAAGCTGGAGGCCACGAAGGATGTCCTCGATCGGGCCACATTCATCAAGGACATCGACACCCTCCGGCCCCACCGGGCGCACATCGACATTCTGGCGGAGCTCGCATTCGACCGCCTCGGGCCCGTGAAGTCGTTTGACCGGTTGCATGAGGCCTGGGAAGCAGTCCTGAACATCGAGAAACTGGGGCGGCGCTTCTACCGGAAGCTCTTCGAATGGTTCGAGCGGGCTGTGGGAGAGTGCTCCTTCCCCGACGACGGTGGAGGCGGGGGCAGCAACGAGCGCCACGTCATCCGCATGATCACACGCCTGCTATTCATCTGGTTCCTCCGGGAAAAGGGCTTGCTGCCAGGCGACCTCTTCCGGGAATCGTTCGCCCGAAGCGCGCTGAAGGATCACGATCTCGCGAGCACCGCCTACTACCGCGCGGTCCTGCAGAACCTCTTCTTCGCCACCCTGAACACGCCAATTCGGAAACGGACGTTCAGCAGCGTCGATCAGTCCACCCACCGCGACTTCACCAAGTATCGATACAGGGATCTCCTCGCCGACCCGGATGCTTTCATTGCACGGCTTGCTGAGGTACCCTTCGTCAACGGCGGGCTCTTCGACTGCCTCGACACCTTCGAGCATACTGGGGGTGGAGGCCGCCGGGTGGGACGGGTTGACGTGTTCACCGACAATCGGGAGCACCGGCTGGCGCTCCGCGTACCCGCGCACCTGTTCCTTCACGAAGACCACGGCCTGTTTCCGTTCTTCGACCGCTACAAGTTTACGGTGGAGGAAAACACCCCCTTGGACCGGGAGGTCGCGCTTGACCCCGAGCTGTTGGGCAAGGCCTTCGAGAACCTCCTTGCCGCCTACAATCCCGAGACGCGAGAACACGCCCGCAAAACGACCGGCTCATACTATACTCCTCGCGCCGTCGTGGACTACATGGTTAACGAGGCGCTGGCGGCGCACTTCACGCGCGCTGTAGCTCCCTATGACGGAGATGATGATTGGCTGGAGAAGCGACTTCGTCACCTCTTGGCGATCGACCAAGGTGAAGGCGCCTTCGGCAGAGCGGATCGCTCCGCAACGTCCAAGGCCCCGGTAGCAGCGGATCAACGGAACGGCAACGACGATCACCTCATCGACGAATCGGAGATGGGGCCTCTCATCAACGCCATCCACGACCTGGCTGTGCTGGATCCTGCTTGCGGTTCGGGTGCGTTTCCGATGGGCATCCTTCAAAAGCTGGTCATGGTCCTCGGCACGCTGGATCCGAAGAACGACCGATGGAAGGCGCGGCAGATCTCCGCCGCGCAGAAGATCTCCGACCCAGCCGTGCGCAGGCGGGCCGTCAAGACCGTGGAGGAGGCATTTTCGCCGGAACGGGGATTCGGCGACTATGGCCGCAAGCTCTACCTGATCCAGAGCGTCATCCACGGAATCGACGTTCAGCCCATCGCCACACAGATCGCCAAGCTTCGGTTCTTCATCTCGCTGATCATCGAGCAGGTCCCGAACGACAATGCGGAGGCCAATTTCGGCATCGAACCGCTACCCAATCTGGAAACCTGCTTTGTCGCGGCCGATACTCTGCGGTCCCTTCGTCG
>VYDD01000204.1:8498-9650 GCA_009843625.1 Gammaproteobacteria bacterium
AGCCTGATTGCCACGGAAGTCGAGGAGATCGAGCGGAGGCTCGAAGCATTGCGCGCTGATTGGTTCGACGCCCGCGACCACGACAAGAAGTGGGAGATCAGAAAGCGCGACAAGTCGCTTCGCGAGGAGCTGGCCAAGGCATTGATCGAGAACGAATGGGATGCCGCAGAGGCCCAGGCCATCGCCAATTGGGATATCTACGACCAGAACGGACGCGCCGATTGGTTCGACTCCGGGTGGATGTTCGGTGAGCGCAAGCGGGTCTTCGATATCGTGATCGGCAACCCGCCTTATATACAGCTTCAGAAGAACAGGGGCGAACTCGCGAACAAGTATCGGGACGAGGGATACGGCACCTTCGCGCGCACTGGTGATGTCTACGTCCTTTTCTGCGAGCGCGGCATGGCTTTGACCCGGCCGGAACGAGGCGTCCTGTCGTATGTCACGTCCAACAGTTGGCTCAGAGCCAAGTACGGGCAGGGGCTTCGACGGCAGCTGTCCGACTCCCACACACCCCTTCGGCTGATCGAGCTTGGCAAGGACGTGTTCGAGAATGCAATCGTGGACTCCTCGGTGCTGATCGCTCGCTCGGGAAGCGGCGCGGGACCCTTCCCCGCTTTGGATGTCGACCGTTTGAAGATTGACACGGTCGCCCTCGACGATCTGGCGGACGAGGAGTGGAACGAGGTCCGTCCCGGCGGCGACGCACCGTGGAGCATCCTGTCTCGGCCCGAGTGGCGTGTCATGGAGAAGATGAAGGAAAGGGGGACGCCTCTCAAGGATTGGGACGGTATTGCCATTTATCGCGGCATTCTCACGGGATACAACAAGGCGTTCCTGGTCGACGACAGCCAGCGAAGCCGACTCATCGCTGAAGACTCGAAGTCCGCCGAAATCCTCAAACCGATTCTGAGGGGTCGCGATATACAGCGTTATCGAGCAGATTGGGCGGGGCTGTGGCTAGTCTCCACGCTCCCCTCACTTGCCATCGATATCGACGACTACCCAGCGGTGAAACACCACCTGCTCTCGTACGGCAGAGATAGGTTGGAGCAGAGTGGCAGGCAGTTGCCAGATGGACGACGAGCAAGGAAGAAGACGCCACATCGATGGTTCGAATTACAGGATACCTGCGCTTATCACGCAGAATTC
>VYDD01000001.1:0-4966 GCA_009843625.1 Gammaproteobacteria bacterium
GCCAGGCGTCGCCCCCGTAGTAGGTCCACGCGGCTCCCTCCACGCCCGGGCCCTGCGCCGCAGCGGGGGCCCCCGCGATGGCTCCGAAGAGAAGGGGGAGAAGAAGGGTGCTGCTTCGTCGCCAGCTCCAATGGTTCTTCATCATCCGTCCGCTCGCTGTTCTCGCATTTTCGGTCCGACCAGGAATTCGCACCCCTTCCATGAAATTCTCTGCTCCTGCTCGCACCGATACGATGGTGGGCTGTTCATCAGACTGGCGGCACGGGCCGCCCCGGACTCGGCGCGGCCCACCGTCGGCGTGCGGGCCGCAGGCGTCGTGGTCGGCCGCTCAAATGTGGCCCGGCCCACGGATCGAAAAAACATCGCCAGTTACCTAGTCAGATGCAACGAAGAAAACTTTTGGGTTGGCTCAGGATTATTTAGGCACGATTCGGTCCGAGTCAGCACGAACGGGCTGTGCTTCCTCCCTGAATCTGCAACCGGCTTCGGCCGCGCGGCGTTCGCTCAAGCCGGAGGACGGCACGCAACCGGCTTCGCCGCATGGCGTTCGCTCAAGGCGGATGGTGTCGGCTGCGAGCGTCCGGCGAGCATTCAGGAGGGAAGCGCAGCCCGTTCGTGACGCGCCAGGCCTAGCCATGCCTCAATAATCTTGCGTCAGGCTCAAGGTGTTTTGGATTGCATCCGACTACGCAATTAGCGATGCTTTCCCCACTTGTGGGGCAGCGGCCAGGCTGGGGCCCACCGGGACCTGTTCCACAGGACCAGCAGACACTCGCCTAAGAATAACGACAGGGATGCGCGTGAAGTTCCCGACCCTCCGCGAATTCGTGGAGCACTACAACAACGTGGACAGCACGCAGTACGCGTACGATGTCGCGCAGGTCGACCCGCTCCTACAGCCGACGCTGCTCGACAACTACGAGGAGATCCTGCTCACGCGGGACACGCTGCTGCTGCCCATTCGGCTGGACGAGGACACTGTGGACAACCTGCTCGCTTTCCTCACCGCGCTCACGGACGCGTCCGCGCACGACCTCTCGCGGGTCACGCCCTCCGGGGTTCCGTGCATGCATTCGGTCGACAGGGTGGCACCGGGCGGATGATCGGACACCTCTCGGATTACATGCCCCAAGAGCTCCGGACCATGGCCGTTCGCATGCACGGGTTGGGGGGGCCGGAGGTTCTCCGTTGGGAGGAAGTCGATGTCCCCGAACCCGAAAGGGGTGAAGTGCTTGTCCGGCACGAGGCCGTCGGGCTGAACTACGCCGACACCTACCACCGTAGCGGGCTATACCCCCTACCGTCGCTTCCGGCGGTCACCTTGCCGACGATTATGGGGGTGGAGGCGGCAGGCGTGGTCGAGGCGGTGGGGCCGAGCGCAGCCCGCCAACCGACACCGGACGGCACCGCCATCTTCCAACCCGGTGACCGAGTCGCCTACGGCGACGTGCGGGGTGCCTACTGCGTGCGCCGAGTGGTTCCCGCGAACCGCCTGGTCCACCTTCCCGACTGCGTCGATTTCGAACACGCCGCAGCAGCGATGCTGAAGGGCATGACTTCGTGGTATCTCTGCCGCCGCACCTACCGCCTGAGGGCGGGCGAGACGGTGCTGGTGAACGGGGCTGCGGGGGGAGTGGGAACGATTCTCTCCCAGTGGTGCAAAGCGCTGGGCGGCACCGTCATCGGCACCGTGGGCAGCGCGGAAAAGGGGTGCATTGCCAGGGAGCATGGGTGTGAACACGTCATCCTCTACGAGGAGGAGGATTTCGTCGAACGGGTGCATGAAATCACCGGTGGCAAGGGCGTACCGGTAGTCTTCGACGGCGTAGGCGCAGCCACCTTCGACGGGTCGCTGAAGTGCCTCTCGCGTTTCGGCATGATGATTGCCTACGGCAACGCCTCGGGAGTGGTAGCGCCGTTCAACATCCTGCGCCTGACGGCCAAGTGTCTGACGTTGGTCCGCCCTTCCGTCATGGCGCACGTGCAGTGCCGCGCGGATTTGGAAGAAGCCACCGCAGAACTCTTCGGGCACATCGAGGCCGACCGCATCCGGATCACCATCGGCCAGCGCTTTCCCCTTGCGGAAGCGGCCGAGGCTCACAGGGCGCTGGAGTCGAGGCGGACGCACGGGTGTACGGTGCTGCTGCCCTGAGACACGCGGATCGCAAGGCACTCTCCGGATCATCCGCCGATGGGGCCAGACTCCCCGGGCATGATCCCGGTCCCGTCACGCTCCTCGGCTCGCTCCGATCGCCTCGGCGCGTGGGCGGGATTTGCATGCCCTGAACCGACGGAGAGCGAACCACCATGAAGCGTTCGCGGTTGCGCGTCAACAACGACCTTCGTTACGAAGTCGACGACCGGATTCCCCGTCCGCTCGCGCTTGTGTTGGGCGCGCAGCTCGGCGCCCTGGCTCTAAACGGGGTGGTGCTGTTGCCGACGATCGTGTTTCGCGCGGCCGGTGCCGAGGAACTCGTCATGTGGGCGGTGTTCGCCTCGGTCTTGGCATGCGGCGTTGCGGCGGTCCTGCAGGGCGCGCGAGTGCGACGGCTTGGGGCAGGCTACGCTCTGACACACGTCAGTTCGGCGATCTTCATCGCCGTGTGCGTAGAGGCGCTCATTCAGGGAGGGCCGGGTCTGCTCGCCACGCTGGTCGTCATCTCGGCGGTCGCCCAAGGAGTTCTTTCCGCGCGGCTCTCACTGCTGCACCGAGTTCTCACGCCTATCGTCACGGGCACGGTGATCATGCTGCTTCCCGTCACCGTGATGCCAATTCTCTTCGACATGCTGAACGAACTGCCGCCCGGAGCCCCCGCACACGCGGGGCCGGTGAGTGCCGCTGTAACGATCTCAGCCATCCTGGGGATCGCCCTCAAGGCGAAGGGAACATTGCGAATCTGGGCCCCAGCCGCCGGCATCGTCGCCGGTTCCCTCGTGAGCGGCTTCTTCGGAAGCTACGACACGACAAGCGTTGCCGATGCCGCCTGGTTCGGCATCCCGGACGGACGCCCTCCCGGGCTGGACCTCGGCTTTGGACCGCCGTTTTGGACGTTGTTGCCGGCGTTTCTCTTCGTCGCGCTGGTCGGCACAACCAAATCGGTCGCCGTCACGGTCGCCGCGCAGCGCGTGTCGTGGCGGCGGTCCCGTGCGCTTGATTTTCGCGCGGTGCAGCGCGCCGTGGCTGCGGAAGGCGCAGGGAATCTGCTTGCGGGGCTCGCGGGCGCGATGCCCAACACGATCAATGGGAACGGCGTGGCCACCATCGAAGTCACGGGCGTCGCGGCGCGCAGCGTGGGAGTCGCAGCCGGATTGGTCTTCCTCGTGTTGGCCTTCCTTCCGAAGGCGCTCGCGCTCCTCCTCGCCATCCCTGCTGGCGTGGTGGCCGCCTCCATCGCCGTGGTCTTGGCGACGCTGTTCGCGGTCGGGATGCGCGAAGTCGCGAGCAGCATGGGCGCGAATCCCCGCAACGGCCTCATCGCAGGCGTTTCATTCTGGACGGGTGTCGCGTTCGAATTCGACATGATCTTTCCGGCTTTCTTTGCCGAGTTCGCAGGCGGCCTGTTCGGCAACGGACTGACCACGGGGGGACTGGTGGCGCTGTTACTTACAGCGCTCTCGGTTCGGCGCAAGAGCCAGTTCAGGGGCAAACTCGATGTTGCCGAACTGCCCCGGATCAAGCAGTTCATGCGGAGGTTCGCCGCCAGCAACGACCTGGAAGCGGCCTTGGGGCGGCTCGATGCCGCAACCGAGGAAACGTTGCTCACCCTTATGCAGACGCGCGACGAAACAGACGGTGCGGAGGAGGTGCCTGGGACTGCGAGACGCGAACTGCTGCTGACCGCGCGCGAGGAGGACGGAGAAGCCGTCCTGGAGTTTAGGGTGGGAGCCGCGGGCAGCGGCGAAATCAATGTTGAGGACCATTTGGCATGGTTGGGGGACCAGATCAGAGTAGCCCGGGTGGAGCACGAGATCTCGCTTCGGCTGCTCCGGCACCTCGCGTCTTCGGTCCGGCACCGGCAGTATCACGACATGGACATCCTGACTCTCCACGTTTCCGCCGCAGCCCCGCATGGGTCCTGACGCAGCGGACGCGTTGCCGGATTATGGCAAACCATGGGAGTTGACCGTGCTGGCGACCATGGCGGCGGCGGAAGCTGTGGACGCGGCACGCGCGGCGGCGAGGCGTGCGTGCACCCGATCTCGGTGCGCTCGTGGCGGAGCGGCACCAGCCCTGCCCCAGTCCCCCCGTGGCCGCGCGGTTACGGCTGGAGGGCATGTCCCATCTGGAGCAGATTGCGATTGTCCCCCTACCCGATCATGCGGTCGAGGCCAAGCCCAGTTCCCAATCGGAGTCCGGTTCATGAAGCGTTTGGCTGCCGCGGTTGCCATGCTATCCACCGCCGTCGGGTGCGCCCGGGAGCCGGACGCCACGGCCGGGTGGCCGTTTGTAGGCTCCGACCAGGCGCATACCAAGTACTCGGCGGCCCACGAAGTCACGGCCGGCAACGTCGGCGAACTGGAGATCGTCTGGACATGGGAGCCGAACGAGGAGCCCCTCGACGAGTACGGCACCAGGCCGGGTCCCTTCCAGGCAACCCCCATCATGGTCGGCGACGTTCTCTACCTCTCCACCATGTACACGCGGGTGGTGGCGCTCGACGCCGCGACGGGCGTGGAACTCTGGACTTTCGATCCGAGAGCCTACGAAGGTGGACCCATCGGCGCGGGGCCGACCGGCTTCAAGCACCGGGGCGTTGCCTACTGGAGTGAAGGCGACGAAGAGCGCGTCTTCCTCAACAGCCGCGATCGGCTGTACGCCATCAATGCCGCGAACGGCGAGTTGGACGGGGCCTTCGGCGCGGACGGCAGCGTCGTGCTCACCGAGGGGCACGGCCGCACGGTGAGCCGCCACGAGTTCGACCAGACCTCTCCTCCGGTGGTGTTCGACGACTTGGTGATCGTAGGG
>VYDD01000001.1:4976-5702 GCA_009843625.1 Gammaproteobacteria bacterium
ATCGTAGGGAGCCGCGTGCCCGACGGGGTGCAGCGCGAGTTCGACCCGCCCGGAACGATGCAGGCGTTCGATGTTCGCACGGGCGAGCGGCGCTGGGTGTTCTTCACCATCCCGCAATCGAGCGACGACTACGGTGCGGACACCTGGGAGGACGAATCCTGGCGCTGCACCGGCCACGCCAACGTGTGGGGACTGATGTCGCTCGATGCCGACCGCGGGCTCCTCTACGTGCCGACGAGCACGCCCAGCAGCGACTACTGGGGCGGACGCCGCAAGGGGGCGAACCTGTTCGCGGAGTCGCTGGTGTGCCTCGACGCCCGCACGGGCGAGCGGCTGTGGCACTTCCAGGCAGTGCATCACGGCGTCTGGGACTATGACCTGTCGGCGGCACCGAACCTCGTGACAATCACGGTGGACGGGCGACAGATCGACGCGGTGGCGCAGGTCTCCAAGCATGGCTTCACGTATGTGTTCGATCGGGTAACGGGCGAACCGATCTGGCCGATCGAGGAGCGTTCGGTGGACACTTGGACCGACGTGCCGGGCGAGGTGTTGCATCCCACACAGCCGTTCCCCACCAAACCGCCGCCCTTCGGCAGGCAGGGCGTGTCGGTCGAGGACGCGAACGATCTGACGCCGGAGATCCATGCGCTCGCGGTGGCCGAGATGCAGCGGTTCCGCCTGGGTCCGCTCTTCACGCCGCCGAGCCTTCAGGGGACGCTCCAG
>VYDD01000001.1:5712-9580 GCA_009843625.1 Gammaproteobacteria bacterium
CTCCAGCGCCCGGGCGCGAGCGGCGGTGCGAATTGGGGCGGGGCGGCGTTCGACCCAGAAACCGGGCTGCTGTACGTGCGGACATCGGAGGAGGCCGACGCGAACCAGCTTTGCGAGGATTCGGGAGACGATCCGCGCGTCGATGTCGAGTACAGCAACAACTGCCCCTATGGCGCGACGCTCGTCATGTTCCGGGAGGCAGGCGGACCGGGCGTTGCGGAGACGCCGGAGAGCGAGCTTGGCCCGATCCCGCTCTTGAAGCCGCCGTGGGCGCACTTGGTGGCGATCGATCTCAACGCCGGGGAGATCGCGTGGAAGACGCCTTTCGGGGAAGGGAGCGAGGAGATCCGTACCCACCCGCTGCTTCGCGGCGTTGGTCTGCCGGAGCGGCTGGGTACGCCCGGCAACGCCGGGTCCCTGGTGACCAAGGGTGGCTTGGTATTGCTCGGCGGCGGGACCCAATACCTGTATGCGTTCGACAAGCGAACCGGTGCCGAACTGTGGCGCGGCGCGACGCCGTTTCCCACCAATGGAAACCCGATGACCTACCGGACGCGGTCGGGGCGGCAGTTCGTCGTCATCCCCACGGGCGGCGGCACGGACGCGGCGCTCGTCGCCTTCGCGCGATCCGGCCAGTAACCGGGTGCGAGATCGTGGCCGCGGTTCGTCAGCGGTTGCTGCCGCTTCGGCCCTACGCAGCCCCGCGCCGAACAGGCCATGTGCCCCATTCCCTAAGCGGTGCTGGTGACCCCCCGCTCGATGCCTCTGCTCGATGTTCCCGGATCCACCTCACCGCAGCTTGAGAGCCGAGGGTGACGTTTTCCGACAGCCACGGGTCCAGGCCTGCCATGACTCTGGTATCGCGAGAGCCAGCCTTGCCGTGATCATCGGCCGTCCTATTGGCCTTGTGGCCCCGCGGACCCCGTCGGACCATCGCTGCTGGACGGCTTTCGCGCGAACACGAAATACTCCGGCGTGAAGATGCCTATTTCGCCGGCGTTCGCGTGGGCGTCCGCACTCAGGTTCAACAACGCCGCGCAGCGGGCCGTGCCGCGCGGCACGATGCGCGCCCATTCCATCAGCCACAGCAATGCGTTGGTCAGCTTCCGACCGAGCGCTGAACGCCGGAAGCCGGTGAGCGATAGCCGGGAACCCACCAAGGGCTGATACCACGGAATGTCGTAAAGTGCTTCCGCCGTCAGGTCGCGCGCCTCCAGCAACTCGAATCCGACTTGGCGGAGAGCTGCGTCAATTTCACGCTGCCGCGGAATGTCCGGGAGACCGCCGCCGAATTCCAAATCGGCCTTGATCCGCTGGTGCCCGGCGTCCTCCGCATCGAACTGGTCCGTCAGGCTGTACTCGTAGGCAGCGAAGCAACCGCCTGACTTCAGAACCCGGAACGCTTCGGCATAGACGCGCGCAACGTCGGGCGCACAGGCGATCGACTGGATCGAAAAGACCGCGTCGAAGCTCCCGTCCGGTGCGTCGACGTTCATGAAATCGCACTCTAGGAACTCGAGCAGATGGGCCACTCCGGAAACCTGCGACAATTCTTCCGCACGGCGGATTTGGTAGGGGCTGCTGTTGATGCCCACGATCTTCGCGCCGGATACGCGCGCAATCTCCCGCATCGGTCCCCCGATACCGCACCCGAAATCCGCCACCACCATGCCCGGTTTGAGTTCCAGCCTCGACGCGAGGAAGCGCTCGGAACGAGCAAGTGCTGCAGCGAAGCTCTCGCCGCTACGGCGCCCCGCAAAATTAAACGACTGCCCCCAGCCGAACTCGTACAGATCAGTCGCCAGGTCGTAGTATTCAATCACAAAATCGCGGTAGTTCGTCTTGCGCTCATCCCGTTCGCCGCGGACCTCACCACCGTATTGCCGCTCGAACTCACGGACACGCTCAACGATGTCGTCCCGCGATCCGGCTTCCCTGAGCACGTTTCTAAGTCGCATGGACCTCACCACCCTCAGGAAGCTCCCGATCAACGACGCCCCACCCGTAATCGATCATCGTCCGTCTCCGTTTTTCCGTCTTCCGATCATTCGGTGGAAACCCTCGCGAGGTCTCCGGCGAAGAGTGGTGTGGCGTTCGCCACGACGCTCCGAGACGCCGCCGGCACAGTGGCCCCGACCACAGTTGCAAACAATCGCCGGTTGCGTGACCGGAAGCAACGGGAAAAACCTTGGGTATAGGCTCAGGATTATTGAGGCAGAGCGCGGCCCGGCGCAGCACCGGGGGGGGGCTGCGCTTCCTCAAGGTCAAGCGCTCGGACGCCCGGAGCCACACCCTGTGGATGGTTCTATCCGCCCTAGAGCGTACGCCGCGCGACGAAGCCGCTTTCGTGCGGTCCTCGGCGCCGGCCAGCGCGATCCGGTTGTCCCCGCTGGATGCCGCTTCCGGCCCGCGATTGATTGCGGCCCGTCTTCTCTCCAGTATGGTTCAGTATTATTGAGCTAGATACCTCTGCGAGTTGGGCGGCTGGAAGGAGGCTCGGACAGTGCTACAGTGTTACCAGCAGGCCGACGAGGGACAGCTCAGGAAGGCCCTGGAAGACCGCCGCAGGGTTCGCACCTGAGATCCCAAACAGCGGGAGTCAATCGGCGGGAATCCGACCGCAAATTCTCCTAAGTAAAACCGCTACGAACAGATATCTTCCCGCCGGTATTTGCCTACCGTATCAGAACAGTCAGACCGCGGCCAGCGTCTCCAGTGCGGCCAGAGCATCAGCCCGACCGCGCACTTCGGGGAAGAGTTCGAGCGCGAGGGCGACGATGCCGGTCGCGTTCGCCACGGCGAAGCTGATGCCGTTGAGGTTGCGCGTCGGCGGGACGCCCGGGATGGGGCGAGGGTATCCGGACGCATACACGACGCGTCGCCCGTCGCGGCGGCCGATGCGGACGCGGTGCCGCGGCAGGTCCCAGTCGAGGCACACGCCGAGCGCGCCGGGGAGGCTGCCCGGCAGCCAGCGCTCTCCCTCGTGAGAATAGGCCGCGATGACGAGCGTTCCGGCTCGCGCGGCGCGCTCGACCGCCGGCCGCAGCATCTCGATGCGGCTCTGTCGGGGCGTTCCGAGGCTCAGATTGGCCAGCCGGCAGCCGCGCTCCCCGGCCCAATCGACCGCCTTCGCGAGCGTCCGGGCGCTCGTCGCAAGTTCCTCGTGAAAGACGCGGGCGACGTGGACCCGCGCGCCCGGCGCCTTCTCCTGGATGGCCGCGGTCACGGCGGTCCCGTGGCCCAGCCGGTCGGTCAGGTCGTCGTGCTCGCGCCCGTCGGGGGTGAGCGCGATGCCGTCCGCCAGGAGCCCCAGGTGCGGATGGCCCGGATGCGCCCCGCTATCGATGACCGCGATCGAGACGCCCCGGCCGGTCCGGGTCCAAAGCGGTGCCGCGCGCATCCGCACGGAGGGCGCCACCGGCGGTCCCGCCTCCCCCGTCACCCGGCGAACAGGGCGCGGAACGCACCCGGTCGGCTGTCGAGCTCCGCCGGCCGGCCATCCTGCGCGACCCGCCCGTCGCGGAGCACGACCACGCGCTCCGCCCGCCGCGCGAGCTCGGGACGGTGCGTGATGAGCACCGTGGTCCGCCCCCGCATCAGCGCCGCGTAGCCCTCGAGCACCTGCGCCTCCGAGGCCGGGTCCAGCGCCCCCGTCGCCTCGTCGAACACGAGCACGGCCGGATCCGCCAGGAAGGCGCGCGCCACCGCCACGCGCTGCCGCTCGCCGGCCGAGAGCTGCCGGCCCCGCTCCCCGACCACCGTCCCGGCCCCGTCCGGAAGCGATGCCATCAACCCATCGAGCGCGGCGGCCGCGAGCGCCCCGGCGACCTCGAGGTCGGTCGCGTCCGGCTTTGCGTAGCGCACGTTC
>VYDD01000124.1:0-1563 GCA_009843625.1 Gammaproteobacteria bacterium
GCCCGGTGTAGATCTCGGCGAACCCGTTATCAATCAATATATTCACGAACCGGGATCGGAGACTCGGCCTCCACCGTGCGCCGCACCTCCGGCCCGTGCTCCACCGTGTACCGCCCGGAGCCATCGGTGAAGAAATCGACCCAGATCCACTTGAGGCTCCCGTCCGCGAGGCCCCAGGTGGTCACCGGCGTGATCTGGGAGGGAATCTCTTCGCCGGCGCCGTTGCGTACCCGCACGTTCTCCGTGGAGACCAGCTCCCCCCGCGGAAGCGGAATGCCGAACGTGACCGGCGCCCTCGGACGCTCCCCCTCGACCGTGATCGGGATCCGTGCCGGGCCCGGGGAGCACGCGAGGAGCAATGCGCCCGCGGTCAGCGCGGCGACGAGGAGGAGTTTCTGCGCGTTCATGGCTTCACACGCGGGCCCCCGAGGCGGGATCCAGGAAAAGTGTGGCGTTGTGGTGTCGGCGCAGAATCGACGCCGGACACGCGGTTGCGATCGGGCCGTTGAGCGTGTCGTGCACGGCGTCCGCCTTGCGCTCCCCCGGAACCACGCAGCTGATGACCCGACTGCTCATGATGGCCGGGACCGTCAGGGTGAGCGCGCGCCGCGGGGTCTCGTCGAACGAGGAGAACCAGCCGTCGTGAACCTGCTGCCCGCGGCAGGCGTCGTCGAGCTCGACCTCCTTCACCAAGAGCGGGTCGTCGAAATCGGCTACGGGCGGGTCGTTGAAGGCGATGTGTCCGTTCTCGCCGATGCCGATGCAGGCCACGTCCAGAGGGTGCGCCCGGAGGAGCGCCTCGTATCGCTCGATCTCCCCCTGCAGGTCATCCGCATCACCCCGCATCAGGTGCACGCAACCCGGCCGCGCCGCATCCAGTATGTGCTCGCGCAGGAACCTGCGGAAGCTCGCGGGATGCTCCTCCGGGAGTTCCGTGTACTCGTCGAGGTGGAAGACGGTGACCCTCGCCCAGTTGATGGCCTTCCGCCCCAAGGCTGCCAGGAAGGACAACTGAGACACCGCGGCGGCAAACACCAGATTGGCTTCCCCTCTGCTCGCGATCGCGGAGGCCAGCCGCCTCTCGACGCGCGCGGCGGCCGCCTCCCCCAGCTCCCCGGGCGTCCCGTACACCTCCACGCGGAGCGCGCCCCTGCGGAACGACCGGGTGGGGCGCACCTCCCGGCTGCGAGCACTTCCCGCCCGAGGAGCCTCCCTCGACGCGCGTCCCTGGAGCGACGTTGCCTTCATCCGAGGAGTCCCGTAACGGCAAACCAGGTCGTGACCAGCGAGAACGCGATCACCGCGATCAGCCCCGCGTTCCATCCCGGCGTGGCCACATGCTCCTTCCCCATCACCTCCCGCCGGTTCAGCAGGTAGAACGCGGGGATGGCCACGGCGGGCAGGATGGCCGCCTGCAGCGCCATGGCGATCACCATGAGCACGGGCGGCGTCTGCTCCAGGAACACCGAGCCGAAGGAGAACAGGAGCCCCAACCCGATCAGCAGCCTCGGCGACCGCGAGCGCAGGTCCCGCTTCCACCCCGCGTAGTCGGCAACCAGCCAG
>VYDD01000124.1:1573-9506 GCA_009843625.1 Gammaproteobacteria bacterium
ATCTCCAGCGGCGACACCATGGTCATGCCGTGCACGAACCGGGGGCCGGCCGCCACCGCCATGACCATCGCGCTCAGGAAGACCATCACCGAAGCCGACACCAGCGCGTCCCGCTTCTCGCGGCCGAGATCGTCCACGGTCCACCCCTTCTCGGCCACCACCGTGCTACGCACGATGAAGACCGCCGCCGAACAGGTCGTGCCTGCCATCGCGGCGACCAGACGGCTGGCGTCCGGCGTGTCCGGGATCGACGGAACCATGCCCGCGACCACCGCGGAGTACGTCGGCGACACCATGAAGAAGACGGCGACGAAGCAGAACACCATCAGGATGACGAAGACGGTCAGGACCTTCTCGAAGAGCCGGTAGTGCCCGAACCAGAGCATGAGGAAGATGGCGCTGGCGACCGCCAGCACGATCCAGCCGGTCGGGACCACGAGCGCATCCCCCGGCGAGGCGAGCCGGATCCCCTCCTGGAGCAGCTCCGCAACGATCCCCATCACGCCGGTCAGCGCGACCAGCTCGCCCAGCACCAGCGCAGCCAGCACGTACAGCGCCAGGACCTTCCCGACCCTGGGGATCCCGGTCTTGAAGCTCTGCAGCGCCGTCCGCCCGGTAACGAGCGTCAGGCGCCCGAACCCCACCATCAGCACGTAGGTGAAGATCCCCGACAGCACGAGCGCCCAGAGCAGGTTCATGCCGTACTGGGCGCCCGCCATCCCCATGGTGGTGATGCTGCCCGTGCCGATGTTGTACCCGATCAGGAAAAGCCCCGGCCCCACTGCGCTCAGTGCGACCAGGGCCTTCCCGGAAAGCGACCGCCCGCTCGTGGCGGACTGCTTCACCGGCTGGGGACGACGGGGCTGATTCATGGCCTTTGCCCGGTCGGGCCGTCCCAGGGGAAGCTCAGCGTCGGCTGGTGCTCGTAGCGACGCAGCCCGATCGTCAGCGTGGCCCCGGCGCCCGGCTCCAGGCGCACGTCGAAGTGGGGGGCATCGATGGGAATCACCCGTTCCCCAAGGGTCACGCGAGTCGCGTGGTGTTCGCCGTATGCCCCCGCCTGCACCGTGACCGTGCGGGCCTCGAGGGGCCCGACGTTGACGAGGGTGAGCGTGACGCCCTCGGGTGCGATGCGCTCCACCAGCGCGGCCACATCCTCCGGGAGCCCGGCCCGCCCCCGCCCGGGGTCGAAATGACGGACCTGCGCGTGGGGCGGGAGGGGCCCGTGCGTGGTCCCCCGGGGTCGTTCGCGCCCAGGGTCAGGTTGATCAGGGCGGTGGTGGAGACCGGGTTCGCCCCCAGGCTGCCGCTTGCGCGCAGCCGGCGGGCGGCCTGCCGCACGTCGTCAACGGCGTTCCGCAGGGCGGCCACCGGATAGTCCGGGTCCTTCCCCTCCAGGAAGTCGATCCAGCGGAGATCGGGGTGATGGCGCATGCGCGCCGCCTCCGCCGCCGGAAGGCGCTCCCGGTCCTCCGGCCTCTGCGACCACATGTAGATGTCGAGCAGCACGTTCACGTGGTTGCCGAGGGCGCCGGAGGGCGGATCCCCCACGGGCGCGTGCCCGTACCATCCACCGTCGCCGTGGTAGCGCGGCAGCAGCACGCGCCCGTCGTCGCCGACGCGGCTCGCTGCGAAGAGGTTGTCGAACTGGCGCCGCAGCACACCCGTGTAGCTCTGGTCGCCCGTCAGCAGCAGGGCGGCCCCGAAGGCCTCGGGAGGCCCCCGAAGCGTGTAGTTGCGCTCGCCGCCGTCCGGGGAGTTCCATCCGAACACGCCGCCGTACCACTTCCCGTCCCACTCGCCTCCGATGCTGCCGTCCAGACCGATATTCGACGGAATGTTGCCTCCGGCCGCGTCGATCCGCTCCCGCCACGCGTCCACGTACTGGAGCACCCAGGCCCGGTACTTCGCGTCCCCGGTGACCAGGTAGGCGTGGAAGGCGAGCATCGTCGCGTTGAGGTTGAGGGGATGGTCTCCCACGATGTTGCCGGACTCGATGAACCGCGTTCGCCGGGGCGAGGCGGGGTCCACTTCGGGACCCACCGGACCGTCCCAGTCGTCGACCGTGGCCGGCGTCATCTTCGGGCCCAGGCTCCCGTTGAACAGGCTGCGGATGATCCTGAGGCCGGGATCGTAGTTGGCCGCAGCGGGATCCTCGTTCATGTAGAAGCCGGCAAAACGCCGGAGGCGTTCCTCGTAGACGGGGTCGTTCGGCCGGCTCAGGCCGTGGAAGTAGAACGGACCCAGCCCCTCGCCGATGTGCTCCCAGTCATACGAGGTCATGAACTCGCGCTGGTAGATGCCGTCCCGCGCCATCTCGAGCTCCGGAACCCGCGCCTGCCCGACCTGGCGCAGGTGCCCTTCCCACGCCTTTTCCCAGGTCTCGATGATGGACTCGGGACCGCCCAGGGCATGCGCCAGAGGCCAGTTGCGGATGTTTTCCATGAGGTCGTCGGGACCATCGCCGACTCCCCACCTCGGGGTGACCGGCAGAAACCCGCGCTCGTCCAGGAACGCGTCCGCGTAGAGGCCGACACCCTGTGCGTTGATCTCGAGCAGGGCGCGCTGGGCGAGTGCCCACGCGGGCGCCGGCAGCGGCGTGTCGATCACGACCGTCCCGGCGGGCAGAGAAACGGACCCTTCTCCGCGGCTCCTGGCGGAGACCTCGTCCCGGAACGCCGCCAGGACGCTCCCCGACCCGGCGGCGAGGCCCACCAGGATGAGCGCGACCGTACGAGAGGTCATTTGCCCCAGCCTCTGTCAGGTGCCCGGACCGACCCCCGGGAAGACGCGCGGGCCGGTCCGGGCCTCAGGCCTCAGCCCGGGTTCTGCACCATCTCTCCCGGCGACACGTCGATCTCGCGCTGCGGGATCGGATACACCAGCCGGATGTCCCCGGCCGAGAGACCCGCCGCCCTCAGGGGCTCGAAGCTCGACATCACCTGCTGTGCGACCCCGAAACGGAGGAGGTCGGCCCAGCGCTTGCCCTCGGTGATGAACTCGAGCTGCCGCTCGAACAGCAGTTTCTCCTGGAACGTCCCCGGCGTGCCGGCATCGATGGGCGACGCTCCGGCACGCGCGCGCACCTGGTTGATCAGCCCGTACGCCTCCCCGCCCTCGCCGAGGGCTTCGGCCAGCATCAGCAGCACGTCCGCGTAGCGGAAGACGGGGAAGTTGTTGTCGGCGTCGGCCTGCGCGAAGGGGATGCTCTCCCACTTCTTGACGTACACGTTGCCTTCGTCCGAGACGGCGAAGGTCCCGCCCATGCCGCGCGCGTCGTTCTCCGCCATCATGTACTGCATCGAGTGGATCTCGTCGATGCCCGGGGAGAGGACCTGGGGCGCATTGCCCGCACCAACCCCGCCGGATCCGCCGAACGGCGTGTAGTAGTCGGTGAACTGGCTTCCGGTCCCGGTCCCGCCGGCCTTGTACTGTAGCTCGAAGACGGACTCGGCGTTGTTCTCGTTGGCCACGCCCCAGAGGTCGGCGTAGTTGGGCACCAGCGAGTACTGCCCGGAGCTCATCACCCGCCGCAGCGCATCCGCCGCGGCGCCGGACTGGCCGTTGGTCAGGTAGACCAGACCCAGAAGGGTATTGGCGGCGCCGCTGGTGGCGCGCCCCACGTCCGCCCCGCTGTAGGAAGCCGGGAGCAGCCCCTGGGCGGTCTCGAGGTCCTCGGCGATCTGCGCGTAGACCACGTCCGCGCTCACCTGGTTCACCTCGACGTTGGGCGAAGTCACCGCCTCGAGCTGCAACGGGACGTTCCCCCAGAGGACGCCGAGGTGGTAGTAGAACAGCGAACGGATGAAGAGCGCCTCACCGCGGATGCGGCTGGCGACGTTCTGATCCTCCAGGTTGTCCACCCGATCGAGGATGAGGTTGGTGCGCGCGATGCCCTGATACGCCGTCGTCCAGGGAACGGACAGCTCCTCCTGCGTCGACAGCTCGCTGAAGTGGGCGATGCGGTGGAACACCTCCGCGAGACCCGTCGCGCCGCCTCCGTTCATCGTGTTGTCGGAGCGCATCTCGTGCAGGAGGACGTAGGACCGGTTGTAGGCGCCGTTGCTCGCAAGGGTGGCGTAGGCGCCGTTGATGGCGACGTCGAAGTCGGTGGGCGTCTGGTAGAAGGCCTCCACGTTCCGCTCGGAGATCGGGCTCAGCAGCGTGAAATCCTCGCTGCAGGCGGAGAGGAGAAACACTACCGGGAGCGTCAGTATGGCTCTTGTTCTCAGCTTCATTTTCTCACCCCCCTTAGAATCCGATCTCGGCGCCGAACTGGAACGCCCGCATCAGCGGGTACGCCCCGTAGTCCTGCCCCGGTGTCAGCCCGGTGGACTGGACGCTCGCTTCGGGGTTCCAGCCCCAGTAGTCCGTCCACATGAACACGTTGTTCACGGCGCCGAAGACCCGTACGCTGCCCGGCGCCCGGCCGAAGATCCCGCCCACCAGATCCGGCGGCACGTTCCAGGAGAGCGAGATGCTCTTGAAGCTCGTGTACGAGCCGTCCTCCATCTGGTAGTTGGACGGCCTCGTGTTCCCGCCGTGGTCCTGCCGGTCCGGCTTGGGGTCCCAGCCGTTGCCCGGCTCCTCCGGCGACCTCCAGTAGTTGCCGACCAGGTTTCCGTACGCGTTGAAGTTGCCCTGGGCCGTCAGGTGCCGGCGGGTGAGGTTCAGCACCTCGCGCCCGACCACGCCCTGGAAGAAGACGCTCAGCTCCAGATCCCCGAACGCGAAGCGGTTGAACAGGCCCCACGTCATGTCGGGGTTGTAGCTGCCCAGCTCGGTGCGGTCGTCGGCGGTGATGCGCCCGTCGCCGTTGACGTCCCTCCACTTGATGTCTCCGGGCGTGACGTTCCGTGAGTCGACGGGGCTGGAGGCGATGTCCGCCTCGCTCTGGTAGATGCCGTCGTGGACGTAGCCGTAGTAGGCGCCGATCTCGCCCCCGACCTGGGTGATGTGCCGGACGCCCGCCACGCCGGCGGCGAGGATCGGGTCGCCTTCGGGGCCGAGCTTTACGACCTCGTTGGTGTTCATGCCCAGGCTGAGGTCCGTGGACCACTGGAAGGCGCCGACCAGGTTCCGCGAAGTGATCTGCGCCTCGAAGCCCGTGTTGCGGACCTCGCCGACGTTGGTCAGGACGGTCGCGAAGCCCGTGGAGGACGGCACGTTCACGTTCAGCAGCAGGTCTTCGGTGTTCGAGACGTAGTAGTCGAAGGCACCGTAGATACGGTCGGCCAGGATCCCGAAGTCCACGCCCATGTTGAGCTGCCGCGTGGTCTCCCACGTCAGTTCGCGGTTGCCCAGCGTCCGCGGAGTGGCGCCGGCGACCACGGCGTCGCCCAGGACGTAGGGCTGGCGCCCGACCAGGCCGATGGAGCCGTAGTTCGGGATCTGGAAGTTCCCGGTGACGCCGTAGCTGACGCGCGGCTTGAGCTGGCTGAAGAAGGTGCTCCCGCGCATGAACGGTTCCTCGGTCATCTGCCACCCGAGCGACAGCGAGGGGAAGTAGCCCGTCTGATTCCCCCACCCGAAGCGCGATGAGCGGTCGGACCGGAAGGTCGCGGTTGCGAGATAGCGGTTCAGGAGGGTGTAGTTGACCCGTCCCAGCGCGGATACCAGCGACCACTCCGACTGTTGCTGGTCCCCGCCCGTGATCTCGCCGCCGTTGATGGTCCTGACCTGATCGTCCGGGAAATTCCGGGCGATCACGTCCTGAGTGTCGTCGAACTGATGCTCGGCCGTGTACCCGGCCAGCACGTTGAAGCTGTGCGGGCCTGACGACCTGTTCCAGGTCAGGGTGTTCTCGAGCAGCCAGTTGCGGCTCTGACCCGAGAGGGCCTGCGCGTACGGGTCGGGGACGTTCCGCCCGCGGTACTGCAGGCGCGTTCCCTGGTAGAAGTGCCGGTTTCTGGTGTCGTAGTCGTAGCCGAAGAGCGCGCGGTAGCGGAGGTCGTCCCGCAGGTCCAGGTCGGCCGACACGCTGCCGAACACGCGTCCCGTCTGCAGATCGTCGTCGATGTAGTCGCGGGCGGCCAGGGCGTGATTGGTGCTGGTCATGCCGTTGCCCAGGGCGTTGATGCTGTTCTCGCCACGCTGCAGGTAGTTGCCCTCGGCGTCGTAGATGCGCGCCACGGGCGAGGACACCATCGCCGAGTAGATGAGGCCCGGCGGCCTGCCGAAGTAGGGGGCGTGCGCCGCCTTGCGGTCGTGGTCGGCGTAGGCCGAGTTGACGTCCACGTTCAACTGCAGTCGGTCGGTCGGATCCAGGGTCAGGTTGGCGCGCAGCGCGAGCCTCCGGAAGTTGGAGCCCTTGATGACGCCGGACTGGTCCATGTAGGAGCCCGATACGAAGTACGCGAGATTCTCCGAGCCTCCCCGGACCGAGGCGTCGTAGTTCTGCAGCACCGCCTGGTCGAGGACGGCGCCGATCCAGTCGCTGTCGGTCCCGTCCCAGTTGACGTAGGCCTCGGGGATCAACTGCGATCCGCTCGCACCGTTTTCGGCGCGGCCGGCGTTGTTGTCCGGATTGTAGAGCGGGTTGTAGGCGGGACTCGCCGGATTCAGGGGATCCCGGCCCTGCAGGTAGGAGTTGTTGCGCGCATCCTTCACGTACTGGATGTTCTCCGCAGCGTTCATCAGGCGCGGCCGATTGAAGGCGGTCTGCACGCCGCCGTAGGCCCGGAAGCTCACCTGCGGAGGCGCGCCGCGCTCCCCCCGCTTGGTCGTGATCAGGATGACGCCGTTGGAGCCGCGCGAGCCGTAGATGGCCGCGGCTGCGGCGTCCTTCAGGACCTCGATGGTTTCGATGTCGTTGGCGTTGAGGTTGGCCAGCGGGTTGGCCCGCGTCACGCCGAAACTGGCCCTCTGCAGGCTCACCTCGCCTTCGATGTTCAGGTTCATCGAGTACGGCACCCCGTCGATGACGTAGAGGGGCTCGGTGCCTGCGGAGATCGAGCCCCTGCCGCGAACCAGGACCTGCGGAGCCGTCCCCGGTTCCCCGGACGACTCGGCCACGTTGACGCCGGCCAGCCGCCCCTGAAGCGCGGTCTGCAGGTTGGGCGTCACCGAAGCCTGGGCGATTTCGATGCCCGGGACCGAAGTCACCGCGCCCGTCACTTCCCTGCGCAGCTGGGTTCCGTACCCGACGACCACCAGCTCGTCCAGGCCGAGTACGGTCCCGGTGAGGGCCACGTCCTGCACCACGGCCTCACCCTCCGTGATCGTGATCTCGCGGCGCTCGGTCTCGAAGCCGAGGTATTGGAAGAGGAGGACCTGCGGGCCGGCGGGAACGTTGATCAGGAGGTAGCGGCCTTCCTCGTTGGTGAGGCCCCCGATGCCCGTTCCCTCGATGGACACCTGTACCGTGGCGAGCGGTTCGCCCGTCTCGGCGGATGTGACGGCGCCGGTCACCTGTCCGTGTACCGGCAAGGCCGTCGCCATCACGCCGGCGAGCAGACCAAATGAGAATCGTAGGCTTCTTGGCATATTGCCTCCAGGAAAGGGAGTTACACCGGGCGCGGACAAGCCGGGCCGGCGCAGCCCCACGGTTGGAGGCGGCACGCGCGAACCGGCAGTCGCGACGACTGAAAACGTATTGCACCAAGGCAAGAAGCGCACCAGCACGGAGCTCCTCTGCAAGCGCGGCATCCCGCAGCCGAGCGAGCGGAAGCCGAAGGATGTCCTGCCCTGGCGGCGAGGCTGGCGCGGTCACCCGTCCAATACCGCCGTGCCGTGGCTGGAGGTTTCGGCGGACCGGCGGAACTGCGTGTGGAGTCTACCTTCTCGTGGTAATCACGATCACGCCGTTCGCGCCGCGGCTTCCGTAGATCGCCGTGGCGCCGGCATCCTTCAGGACGTCGATGCGCACGACATCCCTGGGGCTGATCGCCATGAGGGCTGAGCCGGCCGCCGCCATGATCGTCCGGCCGTCGAT
>VYDD01000356.1:0-5997 GCA_009843625.1 Gammaproteobacteria bacterium
CCCCGGTGGTGCCCCGTACGTAGACGTGCCAGTCGGGGTCGGGGATGAAGGAGGTCACCAGCCCGTCCACCACGCTGCCGATGCGGATGCCGCGCACCCAGCCGGCGTTGGGGATGCCGCCGCCGGTGGAGGACTCGGAGTCGGCGGAATAGAGCACGTCGTTGTCGTCGATGAAGAGCCCGCTGGGGCGGCCGAACTGGGTCCAGGTGTCGAGGTGGTTGCCGTCCTGGTCGAAGACCTGCAGGCGGTTGTTTTTTCGGTCCCCAACGAAGAGCCGGCCGCGCGAATCCATGCTCAGTGCGTGGGGATCGCGGAACTGGCCGTTCTCGGACCCGGTGGAGCCCCATTCCATGATGAAGTCGCCCGCGCTGTTGAACTTGACGATGCGGTTGTTGCCGCCCGCCCCGTGGCCATCGGCGACAAAGATGTCCCCGTTGGGCGCAACCAGGACGTCGGAGGGCTGATCGAAGGTGTCGGGTCCGTCGCCGGCTACCCCGGCCTGGCCCAGGCTCATCATCAGCTCGCCCTCGGGGGTGAACTTGTGTATCTGGTGCCCGCGCCCCTCGCCCCCGCGCGCGTCGGTGACCCAGAGGTTGCCATCGGGGTCGACGTGAATGCCGTGCGGCCACTCGAACATCCCCGCCCCGAAGCTGCGCAGCAGGTTGCCGTCGACGTCGAAGAGCAGGATCGGATCGAGGTCGTCGTGGCCCACGCAGGTGTTCTCGCCGCAGCGCTCGGCCACCCAGATGTTGCCGTCCGCGGCGGGATACACGGCGCTGGTGGAGCCCCAGGAGCGGCCCTCGGGCAGCTCGCCCCAGACGTCCGGCACCGCGCGGTAGGGATTGGGCGCGTGGTTCTGGGCGAGGACGGGCATCGCGAAGGTGAGGGACAGGGCGAGCAGGAACAGCTTCTTCATCGTCTCATCTCCGTTGGGAAAGCATCCGGGGGACTGTCACGAGAGGCGTCGGGGAACGGGCAATGTGGTGGATGGGCGCGTGCCCCGAAAGCGGTCCGGATGCGCTGGGTCTTTCGTCCGCCAGACCCTCCGTGGAGTGTTGCCAATCCCAAAAGGCAACAATTTGTTGCCTTTCTCGAAATGCAACAGCGCTTGGAGGGGTAGAGACGGAGGGAGACTCTTTGGTGCCACTGGGAACGGATCCCGCTCAGGGAAACTCTGGAGGCGGCACCCGGCGGCGCGTGGCCTGCTCGAAGGCGTACGCCAGCTCGATCAGGCGGGGCTCGCTGCAGTTGGCCCCCGTGAATCCCACGCCGAAGGGTGCGGGACGGGCGTCGAACCCTTCCGGGAAGGGTGTCGCGGGCTCGTTGGGCACGAAACCGAAGGGCACCACCACGATCGGGGTGCCGGAGCGGGCGGCAAGGCCGGCGCCACGGCTGCCCGGTGTGAAGATCGCGTCCAGATCGTGCTCGGCGAGGACGGCGTCGATGCCGCGGGTGCGGCTGAGCAGTTCGTCACGCGCCATGTCGGCTTCGTTGCGGGCCCGGTCGGCCTCAACGTCCATCTCGTCGGAGATGTCGAAGCGCGACTGGCCGTACCGCGCCGCGCCCGCGTCCGCGTGGTCGAGGTTCCACTGGCGCAGCTCGGTCAGCGTCGTCACGGGCGCGTCCGGGCCCAGGCTCTCCAGCCAGGCGTTGAAGTCGCGCTTGGCGCCGTACTTGAAGTTCACCGAGCAGTTCTGGTCGGAGCCCTTCGCCTGGTGGGCGCCCGCGCAGAAGCCCCAGGCGGCGAAGTTCGAGTCAGGGTCCGGGTGGGCGTAGCTGGGCACGTCGGCGGGGTCCACGAGCACCGCCCCCTCGGCTTCGAGCACGCCGATCGCCTCTGCCATCACGGCCGCCTGCGCCTCGGTGAGGCCGCCTCTGGCGTTCTCCTCCCCATTCAGGCGCACAGGGTCGTAGTAGAAGGCGCGCGGGATGCCGATGCGGGCGCCTTCGAGGCCGTCGGGGTTCAGGAACCGGGTGTAGTCGCGGTCCGGCGGCGGCTCGCAGATGGCGGTGGCCGGGTCGTTGGGGTCGGGGGCCGCGCTTTCCATCCCTCCGAGCATGATCGCCGCGTCGGCCACCGTGCGGGTCATGGGGCCGGCCATGTCGTGGTCGAGGGTGACCGGGGCGATGCCCCAGCGGCTGATGCGCCCCAGCGTCGGCCGGATCCCCACCAGCATGTTGGCGTTGGACGGGCTGATCACCGAGCCCCCGGTGTCGGTGCCGACGTTGCCGGCCCAGAAGCTCGCCGCGGTGCCGACCCCTGAGCTGGAGCCACCGGTGCTGAGCGCGGGGCGCCCGTCGCTGGTGGCCGGGCGCGGGTCGCGGCGCGGATCGTACGGGTTGTAGGCGAACCCGGTGAGGGCGTTGTAGTTGCCCGGCATCGGCCTGGGCGGGCCCGCCATCCAGTTGGCGAACTCGGTAAGGCCGGCCTTGGCGATGATGATCGCACCGGCCTCCCGCAGGTTCGTGGTCAGGGTGGCCTCGTAGGGCGGCACATACCCCTCGAACGCGAGGGCACCCCCGGTGGTGGGGAGGTGGGTGGTGTGGATGTTGTCCTTGAGCGCCACCGGGATCCCGTGCAGCGGCCCGCGCACCTGGCCGCGCGCCCGCTCGGCGTCCAGCGCCTCCGCCTCGGCCAGCGCGTTCGGGTTGACGGAGACCGCCGCGTTCAGCCGGTCCTCATACAGCCCGATTCGGACCAGGTACTCCGTGACCAGTTGGCGCGAGCTGAGCTCCCCGCGCTCCATCGCCGCCTGCAGCTCCGGGATGCTCGCCTCGACCACGGAGAAACCTGCGGTGTCCGGGCTCGGCGCCGCGCATCCCGACAACACGAGCAGGAGCAGGGCCGCGGACGAATCCCGGGACCAGGATCCTCGGATCCGTGGCAGGGTCAGCGCGTGGATGAAGTGGCGGCGGGTACGCATGGCTCTGCTCCTTCCCCGGCCGTTCAGAATCCCAGCGACGCCGTCTCCCGGCGCACGTCCCCCGCCGCAATCATCAAGCCCGTCTCCGGATCGCGCCAGGTCACCGTTGGCGCACACGCACGCCAGTTCCACAGGCCCCAGGATTGCACGTCGTGCCCCATCGCGCGTAACGCCTCGGCGGTCTCAGCCGGAATGCGGTCCTCCATGAGGAGGACGGCCGGACTGCGGTTCACCTCACTCCCACTGGCCGGGAAGTTGTAGCTCCCGAAGCGGGGCTGATCCACGGCCTGCTCGGGGGACATCCCCCAAACCACCACGTTCAGGAAGACCTGCAGGAGGGACTGCAACTGCTGATCGCCGCCGGGGGTGGAGAGCCCCATGAACGGCTGTCCGTCCTTCATCACCAGAAGCGGCGCGTTGGTGTTGCGCGGGCGCTTGCCGGGCGCCATCACGTTCGCGAGCCCCGGGTCCAGGTTGAACTGGCCCATGCGATTGCCGAGCCCGAAGCCCCATCCCGGGATCATGGGCGTGCCGGTATGGCCGTCGCTCTCGGTCAGGGAGAAGAGATTGCCCTCGCCGTCCATGACGTTGAGGGACGAAGTGTCGATGGAATGCACTTCGGGATCGGAGTCGTCGAGCCGAGCCCGGGCCATCACGAAGCTCGTCGGCGCGCCATCGGCCACCGCCGCCATCGCCGCCGGGTCGCCCCACGGAGGCATGTCCTGAAACGCGCTCTCCTCGTCGATGAGCCCGATGCGCTCGCGCGCGTATGCCTTCCCGTAAAGTCCTTCCGGCGCAGGTGCGAAATCCGGATCCCCCACGTACTTGTGCGCATCCGCCATCGCCAGGTCGATTACCTGGGAGAGGAGGTGGATGTACTCCGGCGTGTTGTACCCGAGCGCCCGCAGGTCGTAGTTCTCGAGCATGTTGAGCATCAGGACGATGCGCGGCCCCTGGCTCCATCCGTCGCCCGTGTAGACATCGTAGCCCTGGAAGCTCGTGCCCAGCGGCTCCTCCCAGCGGCTCTCGTATTCGGCCAGATCCTCGTAGCGCACGATTCCGCCATGCTCCCGGAAGAATCGGTCCACGTCGCGCGCGGGATCGCCCTTGTAGAAGGCGTCGCGCGCGGCGCGGATGCCTTCGGAGCGGCTCTCGCCCGAGGCCAGCGCCCGCCGCTCCGCCTCCATCATGTAGCGGATGAGCCGCCCCAGGTCCGCGTTTACCATGGGATCGCCGAGACGTTGCTCCCCAACCCCGTGCTGGAACCAGAAGTCGCGGTTGTAGGGAAAGGCGAGGATCCCCTCCATCTGATCCTCGATCATCCACTTCTGCATCTTGTAGAGGTGGTATCCCTCCTCCGCGATGCGCAGCGTCGGCTGCGCGGCCTCGCTGAAGCTCAGGGTGCCGAAGCGGTCGAGCGCGGCGAGCCAGACGTCGACATCGGCCGGAATCAAGGCATTGTTGATGGGCGACTTGCCGTGTTCCAGGAAGTAGTCGAGGGTGGCGAGCGCGGGCGAGGTCCCTGCCCCGACCCGGGTGATCACGCGGTCCTCCGCTGCGCTATAGAGGATGAGCGGCGCGACCCCGGTCCATCCCGCATAGTCCATCTTGAGCGCCTTGAGGGCCATTCCCGCCGTCACCCCGGCGTCGAAGGCGTTGCCTCCGGCCCTGAGCACATCGTAGCCGGCCTGCGTGGCCAGGTAGTGCCCTGAGGAGATCACCCCGTGCGTGCCCATGACGCGCGGCCGCATGGCCTCGACGTTGTCGGCGTCGTGGACGTGGCCGTAGCTGTTGAAGGGGGCGATAGTGGCGAAGACGCTCCCATCTTCGGCCGACGCGGCTTCCTCCGCGGCGCCCCTCCCCGATCCGCGCCACGCGATGAGTCCCAGGGCCGCGACTGCGACCATCCATGTCAAATGTTTCATCGCTTTGGCCTCCTTGTGCGCGCAGATACCGCGGCAACCCGCACATTCCCATCAACGTCCATATGTTGAGAACCTACTTCCCCACATGCCCCAGGCAACCATGGCAGGTCGAACGATCGTGGCTGAGCGTACCCTGGTTACAGCCTGCCTGTTGGCCGCAGGTGTCGCCTCGCCGGCGGCGGCACAGCGACCGGATGCCGGACGGGGAAATGGTCCGACCGCTTCGCGCGTCTATCTGGACGAGACCGCCCGGTACCTGATGGAGGGCGCGCGGGGGGCGCGCGACTCCGCTCTGTCGGACATCGAGGCCTACACGGCGGTGGTCAGCGAGCGCTCGTCCGTCGAAGCGGCGGTGTTCGTCCGCGACCGGCCCATCGTGCGGTTGGAATCGGCGACCCGCGTCCGCTGGTCGAAGGATGGACCGACGGTCCTGCGGGTGCTGGGGTCCCGGTTGGAGGTCGGCGGGCAGCGCTTCAAACCCCCTCGTCCCGAGGGGACGGGGGCACGCTTCGCCAGTGACCCGCTTCGCGATCCTTTCAGTCTCTTCGTGCTCTCGATGTTCGGCTCCAACTACAGGGAGTCCTGGTTTGTCCCGTCGGTGACTCCTCTGGATGACGACGCCGATCGCTTCTACCGGTTCCGTTCCGGAGACACCATTTCCGTCCTCCTCGAGGGCGGTGAGTCGATCCAGGCGGTGAGCGTCACTGCCAGCCCGCGCTTCCTCGACCTCGGGCTGGTCTTTGCGGTCCTCTGGATCGACCCGGATACCTTCGGCGTGGTGCGCACGATCTATCGTCCCGCCAAGGCCATCGAATCGGAGGCAAGCTTGCGCTTTGGAAGTGACTGGGAAGGGGGCATTGGATTGGTGGTCGAAGGCAATCCGCTGGGCGACTTCGAGGCGCAGTCACCACCGCCTCCTTCTCTGCTCGAGCGCGCCCTGGCCTACGGGTACGCCGCCCTGGTTCCCCGGCTGGAACTCGGCATGCCGGCAGTGGTCGTCGACTACACCCTCTGGAATTCCCGCTACTGGCTCCCCCGCAGAGCCAGCTTCGCGGCCTACGGCGTCGGCGGAGACGAGATGGACGCCGAGCATTCGGAGACTCTGGTTACGGCGCAGGCGCGCCAAGACTGGGATTTCGAGATAGAAG
>VYDD01000356.1:6007-8879 GCA_009843625.1 Gammaproteobacteria bacterium
GGCCACGACGGTGACGACAGAAGAGCTGGTTCGGTCCTGGCGCGAGCCTGGAGACACGGTCGACATCAAGGACGACTCCGAACCCGACTCCGGCACGGTAGTGATCGTGCCGCGAGACTGGCGCGCGCTCGCAGCCTCCGACCGGCTCCCGCCGTCGATCTGGGAAGAACGGGAGAGCGGAATCTACGCGGGCGAGCTCGAAGAGGCGGAGAATATCCTCGATCCCATTGGCTTGGCCCGCTTCCCCGGAGATCCGGCAGGCGCGGAGGTCGACCGTGGAGCCGGTCCGTGGTCCTTCGACCCGCCGATACTGTCCCCGGCTCTCCTCCGATACAATCCCGTGGAAGGCCTCTCGGCGGGCACCCGTCTCCTCCGTGACCACTCATGGGGACGGAGCGCGCTGACCGTACGCACGGCGATGCGGCGGACCGAGCCCAGCGTCGATTTTTCCGTCGAGCACGGCAGAACCGGTCCTCGAACACGCTTCTCGCTGTACCGCACCCTCCGCGCAACCGGCGGCAGGGTGGCCGGGAGGCGCCCGGAACGCCTCGAATTGGCCGCCGATTCCTCGTGGTACTACCTGGCGCAGGGAGCGGCCGTTCAGCTTCTGCCTCGGAGCGGCGAGCGCCTGTGGACATCGCTGCGCGTCTTTTCCGAGAAGACCACGACGTTGTACGGCGAAACGCGACGGCGCACGGGAGCCGATGTCTATCTGAGGCCGTGGTGGGGTGGCTTTACCGGGAGCAGGGTAAACGGCGGCGCCGACGTCTCGCTGCAGGGACTGATCGGCGACTTTCCCAGCGTCAGCCTGTCGGTCACAGGCAGGCTGGTCATCCCCCTGTCCACCGGCTGGGCGACGGCGCTGGAAGCCGGTGGCGCTCACATCCGGGGAGACCCGGCGCCGGAGGAAATCTGGCGTCTCGGGGGTTCGGGTGAATGGCTGCGGGGTTATCCGCGTGTCGTGCTGCGCGGGCGTGGGGTGTGGAGAAGCCGGGTCGAGTTCCAGCGCAGGGTCAGCCTGGCCGCCGTGTCAGCCTTCCACGACTGGGCGTCGGTGGATGGCAGCAGCCTGCAGTCGTTCGGGATCGGCGTCTCTCTGCTGAACGGTTTTCTGCGCGCGGATCTGGCCCGTCCCGTGTCGGCGTGGCACGAGCAGGGCGTCCCGGTTCCCGGAAGGCCGGGCGGCGGTGGCGACTCTGCACATCAGCCCGGATGGAAATGGCACCTGCGCGCGCTGGCACCGTTCTGAGGGGAGGCTCTGTCGCTATCGGGGCTCCTGCCGGCAACCACCCCGGCCGATCGACGTTATCTTCCGTCCTCGTCGCTTCCAGTCTGCCGCCCCAGCCCCTTGCAGCCGAGTCCCATGGGAAGACCTGACGCTCACGCGCAGCGGGTAGGATCGTTGCACCCGGAGATCGCGGACGCCCGCGCCGTATTCTTCGATTTCGATTTCACGCTTGCGGATTCTGCCACGGGCGTCGTGGTCTGCATGAATCACGCGCTGTCCTGCCTCGGGCTTCCCCCTGCATCGGAGGACGCCATCCGCCGGACCATCGGCCTCGACCTCATTACGGTGCTCGGGGTCCTCGCGGGCGAGGAATGGAAACCCCGGGGGAGGGAGTTCCTCCGGCACTTCACAAACAAGGCCGACGAGGTCATGGTCGCCAGCACCGTCTTTCTGCCCGGCGCGGGACGGGTGCTCAGGACGCTTCACGGAGCGGGGTATCGCCTCGGAGTGGTGTCGACCAAGTACCGGCGCCGGGTGGAGGAGGCGCTGGAGCGGGACGAGCTGCTGGGGTTTGTGGATGTGGTCGTGGGCAGTGACGACGTGCCCCGGCCCAAACCGGCGCCGGATGGCCTGTTGCGAGCGGCGGGGGCGTTGGGCCTCGCGACGGGTGACTGCGTCTTCGTGGGCGATTCGGAGGTGGACGCGAAGGCGGCGCGGGACGCGGGCATGGGGTTCGTCGCGGTTCTGACGGGCACGACGGCGGCGGAGACGTTTGCCGGATATGCGCCGCGAGCCGTGTTCGCGGGGGTCGGGGAGATCGTTCCGGGGTAGCGGTCACGCCGGCGCCGTCGGTATGGCTCGCGGCTGGCTCCCGTGCGAAGCGTTGGCACAGTCTGGCTCTTCGCGTCTCAGCCGGGCTATGGTGTCCTTCAACGCCGACTCGCCGCCCCGGAGGACGCCATGACCCGCCTGCTGAGCCGCCACGCCCGCATCTGCACCGTCCTCTCGCCGAGAATGGCTCTCCTTACCCTCTTGTCGGCCAACCTGCTGGCGGTGGGAGCGTTTGCACCTCCCCTGGCCGCCCAGGAGATCCTCATCAGCGGGGGCACCGTGGTCACCTCGGAGGGGCGGTTCGACGCGGACGTGCGGGTGAGGGACGGGACCATCGTCGAGATCGGGACCGGGCTGGCCGCGGGGGCCGGCGCGCGCACGATCGACGCCACCGGGCTGCTGGTCATGCCGGGCGGAGTGGACCCGCACGTCCACTTGGGCGGCAACCGCCGCGACGACTACCGCACCGGGTCGCAGGCGGCGCTGGCGGGGGGCATCACCACCATCTCGAACTTCGCTTTCCCGGCCGGGGACCGGACGCTCGCCCAGGCCATCGAGCGCGAGGCGGCGCTCATCCGCGAGCAGTCGATCGCGGACGTCATCCTGCACGCGGGCATCAACGACCCCGAAACCCAGGAAGGCCAGATGACCACCCTGGCCGCTGAGACCGGCCAGACCAGCACCAAGATCTTCATGGTGCGCGCCGCGTTCGACGCCGAAGTGCCGGACTACATGGCGACCATGGACGCGGCCGGGCGCGCCGGCATCCTGACCATGGTGCACTGCGAGGACGGACCCATCCTCGCCCGCGCG
>VYDD01000356.1:8889-9491 GCA_009843625.1 Gammaproteobacteria bacterium
CGCGGTGGCCGAGCTCACCGCCGCGGGACGCACCTCGCTCGAGTACTTCCCGGACAGCCGGCCCGTGGTCGGCGAGGTGGTCGCCACCCAGCGGGCGGTCGCCATGGCCGAGGCCACGGGGGCTCCCATCTATGCGGTCCACGTCTCCTCCGAAGGCGCATTGCGGGTGCTGCAGGATGCCCGGGAGCGGGGGCTCAGCGTCTTCGTGGAGACCCGCCCCATCTACCTCCACTTCACCCGGCAGCGCTTCGAGGGACCCGACCGCGGGCTGTACGTGGGGCAGCCGCCGCTTCGCGAACAGCGCGACCAGGACGCCCTTTGGGCGGGCATCGCCAGTGGATCGGTGCATGTGCTCGGCACCGACCACGTCGCCTATCGGCGCGACGAGAAGATGGACCCGTCGCAGACCATCAGCCGGCACCGGGCCGGCCTGAACAACCTCCAGGTGGTGCGGCCGATGCTTTATTCCGAGGGCGTCGTCCAGGGGCGCATCTCCGAGGAGCGTTTCGTGGCGGTGACCTCGACCAACGCCGCCAAACTCTTCGGGCTCTACCCGCGCAAGGGCACGATCGCGGTGGGCTCGGACGCCGACATCGTCCTCT
>VYDD01000090.1 GCA_009843625.1 Gammaproteobacteria bacterium
TGTCGTGCTCGTGCTTGACTTCTCGCCGTTGCTTCTTCCAGTCCACGCCAAACGGCGGGTTCGTGAGGAAGTAGTCGTAGGTTTCACCGGCGAACTGGTCGTCGGTAAGGCAGTCGCCGAACTGGACGCTGTCATCGGTTCCGTTGTGATCCACGTCCTTCATCAGCATGTCGGAGGCCGCCGTCGCGAAGGCGCGTCGATTGTAGTCCTGCCCGTAGACGAAGAGCTTCGCGGCAGGGTGGTGATCACGCAGGTAGTTTTGCGCCTCCGCCAACATGCCTCCGGTGCCGCAGGCTGGGTCGAGCAGCTTGCGAACCGTGCCCGGCGTCGCGAGCAGCTTGTCGTCCTCGATGAACAGGATGTTGACCATCAGCCGGATAACTTCTCGTGGCGTGAAATGGTCGCCCGCGGTCTCATTGGCTAGCTCATTGAAGCGGCGAATCAGGTTCTCGAAGACGAGCCCCATCTGGTCATTGGGCACCGCGTTCGGATGCAGGTCGACATCGCAGAACTTCGAGACAACGAGGTACAGGATGTTCGACTCGCGCATATGCTCGATCTCGTTATCGAACTCGAAGAACTTGAAGATCTTGCGGACATTCCCCGAGAAGCCGTGGATGTAGCTGGCGAGGTGCTTGTCGACGTTTTCCGGGTCGCCTTTGAGCTTCTCGAAGTCAAGATCGGACCGATTGTGAAACCGTTCTCCCGCGACCCGGTTCAGCCGCAATTCCAACGCTTCGCCCTCAATCTTGCTCCCTCGGAGCCGCCGGTCTTCGGCCAACACGGCGGGTTTCGTCGGAGCGAGCACGCAGTCGAAGCGCCGAAGCACGGTCATTGGCAACATGACGCGCTCGTACTGCGGCGGCCGGTAGGGGCCCCGCAGCAGGTCCGCGATCTGCCAGATCAGGCTTGAGAAATACGTGTGGTCAGGCATCCGTAACGTATCGGTGTCTCCAGAACGCCGGTGAACGCAAGCGAACGGAACATACGGGACATCCGCCTCCGGGGCTCAGTCGAGGGCGGGGTGCCGCGTGTGCCAGTCCGTCGCCGCTTGGAAGGCGTGCGCCACGCTCAGAATCTTGTCGTCGGCGAACAGGTCGCCGATCAGCGTCGTCGTCAGGGGCTGCTCCGCCTCCTCGCCCTCGGGCCCGAGCGGGCCGAAGCCGTACTGGACGACGGCCGCCGGGTGCCCCGTCTCGTTCGTGAGCCCCACCTCCCCCGAGCCGGTGGCGAACATGTCGAAGCCGTCCATCGCGTCCGACATACGATTCATCACGATGTGACGCCGCCGCTGCGCATGCACGTAGTCTATCGCTAGCCCGTCCCGACCTCCGCGGAAGCGGGTGAAGTCGCGACGCTCCGACTCGCTTAGGCCCTCCGGGACCGGCGGCAACTCCCCGTTCGGAGCCACGTGAAAGTCGAACGCTGAGGCCGACTCGGCGCCGAGCGAACTCGCCGACTGGGCGGGCAGGTCGCGCATCAGCTGCGGCCGGCCCCCCAGTTCTTCCAGCTTCTCGATGAAGGAGCGCGGCGCGTTCTCCATGTAGCCGATCGACAGCGAACCGAGGTCCGGCCCCCGCTCGAAGCGGAAGGGCATCGTGATGGACGCGGGGTCCTTTTCGTCGGCGCCGTGGATTTCGTTGAACACGAGCGCGCAATCCTCGATCGTGCGGCACATGGGTCCCGTCTTGTCCATGCTCCACGAGAGCACCATCCCCCCGTAGCGGCTCACACGGCCGAACGTCGGCCGGAGAGCGCTCAGCCCGTTCCGCCGGCTCGGGGAGACGATCGATCCGCGCGTCTCGGTCCCGATGGAGAACGCGACGCAGCCTGCCGCGGTGGCCGAGCCCGGTCCGGCCGAGGAACCGCTCGATCCCCATGCGAGATTCCACGGATTCAGCGTGCGGCCGCGGTACCACCGGTCGCCGCGGGCGAATTCTCCCGTCGCAAGCTTGGCGATGAGCACGGCGCCGGCCGCGTTCAGCCGACGTACGACTTCCGCATCCTCCTCGATCATCTGCGTCTGGAACGCCGCGGACCCCCAGGTCGTTCGCGCCCCGACCGTCGAGAAGAGGTCCTTCACCCCCCACGGGATCCCGTGCAGCGGCCCGCGCCACTCCCCGGCCCGGATCTCCGATTCTGCCTGCTCGGCCTCCTCCCTCCCGCGGCCCTCGAGGATCGTGACCGCACACAGCAGGATCGGATCGTAGCGCTTCATGCGCTCCATGTAGATGTCGTACAGCTCCGTCGGGGACACGTGTCGTTCGCGGACGAGGGCGGCCAGCCGGTGCACCGGGAGGAAGGCGATATCCTCCTCGCTCGTCGGCACGGTCCCCTGCCACGGCTCGATCTCGATTGGTGTGCGCTCGAACGGATTCAGTCCGGCGCGCCAGTACTTCTCCAGCAGCGCCCCGGTGCCGCCCGGATACGCTTGGAACTGCAGCGCCGGCGGTTCGCCGTTGCGGAGGGGGATGACCTCCTCCTGGCTGGCCTGGGCGGTCTGCGCCGCCAGCGGCCCGACGGTACGGGACGAGCCAGCCTCGGCAACCCCCTCCGCGACGAGCCTTCGGGGATCCAGCGCCCCCGCAACCGTCGCGGCGGCGGCGACCTTCAGAAAGCCCCGCCGCCGCATCCCGTCGTCCGCCGTCTCCGCGCCTCCTCCGTCGACCACTCCGCCGCCCGCGGCATCGTATTTCCTGGACACTCACGCCTCCTTTGGCTGCCGGGGGCCGATCCCGGCACCATCCTGGTCAGCCCCCCGAGGGGTCAGATTGCGGGTTAACTCTCCGCGCGACAACCCGGCTCGGGGCGACGGCGAGTCGCCAAGCGGGGACCTCCGGGCATCGTTGACGGCCAGACCCCTCCCGGGGACGTTAGCTGGCGTACTCGATCACCTGAGGCGTGATGGGATGAAGATTCGATGACTGAACGCCGTACCCCACCTATCCGGAACGTGGCGACGGTTCGACGAGGCGACGGCGCTGAGGGTGAGGTGGTGGGAAGGTCCACCGACGCCGACGGAGAGCCGCCGCTCTCGGTTGACGATCTGTTCACGCCCCACGACTTCGGGAGATGGCCCGAGGGGTTCCTTTGCAATCGGGAGGAGATGTACGACTGAATCCTGGAACCGGTTCGGATGGACGACCCGGACCAAGGGG
The DNA here is from genome assembly GCA_009843625.1 of Gammaproteobacteria bacterium. GTDB lineage: Bacteria > Gemmatimonadota > Gemmatimonadetes > Longimicrobiales > Gaopeijiaceae > BD2-11. The sequence continues at coordinate 3,159 of VYDD01000090.1, forward strand.
CGATCGTACAGGAAGGGTGACGCCGGGGCGCGCGCGATCACTTCGGTAGAATGGACTTCATCCCCACTTCTTCCCTGCCACAGGAGGGTGACTCGCCGCCCCGGCGTCGCTCACCGCCCGAAGGCCGACCCCGTTGCGCAGTGCGTGTTTCACCGGGTCGCGACACTGAGACGCGCCGAGTCCCAGAAGCGTTGCTTGGCGGTCGTGGCGGTTCGGGATCTCCCTGCGGCGTACGGTGGCAAGGATCCGTGGGGCTGACCCCCGCCTCGTCCCGGTTCGGCGTCGACCTCGGCGAGGCCGGGTGTCAGGTGAATACCTTACTTGTACATCCCGAGCACGGTACCGGTTGGCGGGACCGGCGACCAACGGGTCGGCCTCAAGAGAGATCGCTGGGCCTGGCAAGATTTCCCCTCAAGACTACGACTCCCAACAAGACGGGATGGGCGCCCTCTCCGGTCGGCGGAACCTCCACTAGTGCGATATCGTTGGCCACGGAATGCGGTGCAACCCTCTTCAGCGACGTATCCAAGATCGCAATGATCCCCAGTCGACGATCGCTTGCTGCCACGTACTGTGTGGTTTGGGACCTGTAAGCTGCAGCATCGCTAACGGTTATGGACTTCTTCGGCTCAACTTTCAATTCGATGCGCATGAGCTTGAAGGAGAGATCCACAATTCCGCCACCGGCGTGCGAATGCTCTTCCACCTCAGCAGCCACTCGTGGGTCTCGCCTTAGCTCCTGTTTCACGAAAGCCTGAAACCTCTCTTCTGACCAAGAGCCCGTGAAGGTTGCATCCTGTAGAGATCGAGCAGCGAGCCCGCCCAGAATGCTCATGATCAGCAAGAAACCGGCGATCTCCGAATCGGGAATGCCCGGATGCTTACGAATCTCGGAGCACAGCTCCATCAATCGCTCATCAACCTGTCGATATCCTGTTATCGGATTGCGTCGGGGATCGTGGCTACGGAGTTCGAACCTGCGCTGACCCTCAATCTGGAGCGGAATCGATTCCTCCTTCGATTCGAAATGGGCTCCATAGCTAAACTCCATAGGGCGGGATCGCAGGGTTTGCGGGACCGTGATGCGGAGACGCCCACGAGCCGTGAGCACTTGGCCCCTATGTCCATTCGCACGCCGGAAGACGAACCTCGGAAGTTCATACGTTTGGGGCTTTTCCACCGAAAACACTTCCAGCACTAGGGCAGTCGCCCCTTCCGGCCAGCGAGAGAGAGCAACGGAGACGCTTAGATCATGGTTGATCCCAGGTTCGATCGTGACCACGCCCTCCAAGGCCTGGTCATCGACCTCAAAAGAAACCACGGCGACGGCTGGCTCGTCCGAAGTGTTCTCCTGCCTCTGGGCTCGTGGTCTTTCCTCGTTCGGGCGGCAGAACAATGGCAATGGTAGGGAAATCTCCAAGGCATGCTTGAGGACGCCGTCGACTTCGTGGACAGCCTCGACCGCTCGGATCCTACCTGAAAGCGCAACATGGTCGTCAAAAGGTGGGGAGCCGGCCTCTACGTCCGCAGCTCGTTGCCGGGCCGCCCTCAGAAACCGGTCTGAGTCGGACTTCCCCGCGCGAACTCCTTGCGCCCAACGCATCAGCATCTGGATTGCTCCGAGCAGTTCCGCGAAGTCGCGATACCGCCGTCCTACCGTACCAACGAGCCTTGATGATTCAGCCTTCAGGCGATCGGCTGCACTCCGGAGAGCAGACGGGTCACCGTTATCGTCTCGCAGTGCCCGCAGCAGTACCTCGACGGACTCAACTCGCAGGTCATAGATCGAAAGGAATTCTGTCGAGACGTTCCTTCCGCGCCTCATTGAACACCTCCATCTCCTGGCCGATGCCTCGCCATCGCTTGATTCGATCTACCGCAGGGTCCACGTCGCCCCCTGAGAGCGCCCTCTCCAGCTCGATGGCAACGACGAAGGCTTCTGCATGCAGGCGGCGCCCAGCCTCCCATCGGTCCTGTCCAACCTCATCGAGCCGGTCCCGTGCTACGACCGTTGCCTCTTCCCACGCGTCCGCTCGCACCAGCACGTCCAGAATACTCACGGTTGGTTCTGGCAGGTTGAACTCACCGATCAACCTTGCTCGCGCCTGTGTCGCCGCCGCAGGTAGCGCTTCCTTGATGCGGCATATCTCCGGTCGCGACAACTCCTCAAGTTCTTCCACCAAAGCGGGAACGCGATGGGACCAAGTCTGCGGATCCATGATCAGGGAGACGATCAGTTCCGCGTACCCATTCTCCCCTCGGAGGATACCGCCAAACGCAAACGCCTCAACCACCTCAAACGCCTCGTGCGGATCCATCTCCGAAAGGAGGTGAATCACCTTCTGTATGGTCCGATGATCCGACGGGTCAAACTCCCGGGTCAACCGAAGCAGTTGTTGAATCGCAACCGCCAAGATCTGATCCCGCTCACCAGACGACGCGTAGGTGTTGACGAGTTGGGCCACGCTCACGAGCAGGTGACGCTTGAATCGACTCGGCATCTTCCGGTAGTTGATTCGAAGAGCTGAATCGTGCACGATCACGTAGGGATCTTGGAGCAACGGGAGAAACGTTTCGTGCACCAAATCGGGAAGATCGTCCCCGTGAGACTGCAGGACGTTACCGTAGGCCGTGGCCGCCGACGATCGTATCAGCTGAGACGAATGCACCAATCCGCGGTAGAGATAGGGTAGCCCCAGCGACAGACCGCCGGGTGTTCGACACAGCTTCCCGAGCCCCTCTACAATCGCCGCGCGAAGGCGTTCCGCCTCGACGTCCTCTTGCTGCAAGACCTCGCACAACTGCGCACCTACGGCATGCGGGAATCGCGCTCCCGTCGCACTGACGACGTCAATGATCCTACGCAGAGCGCCGCCGAGCGCCGTACGTTTTCCCATTCCAGTAAGGGCGGCCAGAGGCTCCAGACCGGCAGGTTCAACCAACGTCTCCTCAGGTGCGTCCAAGGCCGTTGCCATGAGGGCGGCACAGCCCAGTAGAGAGTCGGCATGTGGTACGATCGCCCCCGGCCAATCCCTCGCGATGAGCTCCAAGAGGTCAACGGCTTCTCGCACCATGCGATGATCGTCGGGGCGCGCCAGCACCGCGATCACACGTCGCAGCGCGACATCGCGCGCGTCGGAGAGCGCAGCGTCATCTCTACCGCCAGACTGAGATCGAATCGATCGGACGACGACAGCGAAGAGATGGCGACGATCCTCGGACGTACCCTTCGCAGACGCGGCTTCTAATGCAGAGTTCACCCTCTCAGGATGCTCCCGGAGCGCCGTGCCCAGCGTGAGAGTAGCAGCTGCACGCCCGTATTCCCCATATTCCCGATCCGGTGCCAGGACGGCTCTCACGAGAGGATCGATCAGCCCCAAACGTAGATTGGACCCTGCCGAGCCGAGCTGATTGATAGATTGGCAGGCGGTCCGTCGGTCCTCGGGCGATCCCGATCGAAGCAACTCTGCCAACTTCTGCTCCACTAGCTGAGGATGGCGAACCGCCACTCGGCGTAGCGGACCTGGATCGCTGTTGGTCGCAGAAGGCCACGGCCGCTCGCACCCCGCAAGATGGATTAGCCCCGGCAGGGCTGCGCTTACGTCATCCGAGGACGCTTCGCCAAGATCACGTGTTCCTAGTCCAGCCGCGACGGTGACGGCGACACCCTCGGCTACAGCGAGGAGGGCAGCCCGCGAAAGGCGCGGGCGATCCGTCTCCACCCGATCGAGGACAAGCAGAGCTGACTCAGCGTGGACCTCGTCACCCGCCGCCAGCAGATCGTACAGAAGATCGACAACGGGACCCAGGAAATGATCGGGACTCGCCGTGGCCGCCCCGACTAAGCGTTTCCCGTTTTCCGGCGTGGGATTCTCATCGAACTCACCGATTAGATCAATCAGTCCGGCCGTGGTGGGACCGACCTCAGCGCGGAGACGCTGGCGTCGCGAATCACGTTGGGCGAGTGCCAGCTGCGCCTTCTTCTGGGCCTCGTCCCTTGCTCTCTTCCTCCGTGTTCGTTCGGCGTCTCGACGCTCGACAAGCGCGATGAGATTCGGAAGGCGCACGGGCTGCCTTTCGCCGCAACCTTCACAATTCTGGTCGTAGAAGTGCAGGGCTGCGTCGTGCAGTTCGGTGTACCTGTATCCATCATCGATGGCGTACTTGCATCGAAAGTAACGGCTACCTATCGGGAGTCCGGTGCTCTGTTCCAGGAGTCCAATGCCCCCCCAAGATTCTACCTGAAGGTGAGCGCACCAGTTGGAAGCGAGCGTCAAGGCCTCCTGGTTCCGCTCGCCGAGTTCGATCGCCCGCCTGACATCGTCGTCAATCATTCTTCATCCCCATCTACCTAACCAACACTGGTTGGCCCTTCCGGGTCACCGCCACCGCAGCAATCTGGCTGTGCTTCTGAACGCCAGCCCGGTGAACACCGTGTGCAGCCGGTTTTGTGCCTTCCGACTGTGTGCCACGGCCTCCGGCGGCTGGCCTTGCTGGCGGCGGCCCTTCCATGTGTTTTAGGCGGGCAGATTGAAGAAGGCGAGGGCGAGGAGGACGTACACGGCGAGGAGGAGCACGCCCTCCATCCAGTGCGTCTGGCCGTCATCCGCGATCTGCCCCACGACGAGGACGGAGACCGCCACGGCCACGACTTCCAGCGGAGAAAAGACGAGGTCGATCGGCGCCGGCCCGACCGCGTACGAGAGGAAGACGAGGAGAGGGGCGATGAGGAGGGCGATCTGCAGGGACGATCCCACCGCGATCTGAATCGACAGATCCATCTTGTTCCGGAGGGCGACGAGCACGGCAGTCGAGTGTTCCGCCGCGTTGCCGACGAGGGCGACGACGATCACGCCCACGAAGACCTCGGTCATCCCCAGGGAGTGTGCCGCCTCCTCCGCTCCGCCGACGAGGATCTCGCTCATCCAGCCCACGACCGCGGCCGCGCCTACGAGGACCGCGAACGACTTTCCCTTCGACCACGCGGGAGCCCCGTGCGTCTCGCCGGCGGCGTGCCCCGTCCCCTGGTAGAGATCCGCGTGCGTCCGCAGCGCGAAGACGAGCGAGAGGATGTAGCAGACGATGAGGACGACGGAGATCTCGAGGCTCAGCGACCCTGATTCGGCTCCCGCCGCCGCTGCCGCCCCGGACTCCGCCCCATCCCGCAGGTAGTGCAGCAGCGACGGGATGACGAGTCCGACCGCGCTCAGGAGAAGGAGAGTCGAGCCCAGCTTGGCCGCCGTCCGGTTGAAGACCTGCTTGCGGAACTTCAGGCCGCCGAGCAGCGCGCTCAATCCGAAGATGAGGAGGATGTTCCCGATGATCGACCCCGTGAGCGACGCCTTCACCAGGTCGTGCAGCCCCGCTCTGAGGGCGAAGATCGCGATGATCAGCTCCGCGGCGTTGCCGAATGTCGCGTTGAGCAGTCCTCCGAGACCGGCGCCCACGTGCTCGGCCAGCATCTCGGTGGACTTCCCCATGATTCCGGCGAGGGGAACGATCGCGACGGCGGAGGTAAGAAAGAGCGTGGTCGCCGACGCGTGGACGACGTACTCGAGAACGAGCGTGATGGGAACGAAGACGAGAAGGAGCAGGAGAATCTGGTCTGCTTTCAGCTTGAGAGCCAACCCGTTCTCCTCCCGTTATCGCCGGAAAGCACAGCCGCCCGAGGCAAAAAGAGGCGCCGTCCGGATTCGAACCGGAGTAGGGGGCTTTGCAGGCCCCTGCCTAACCACTCGGCCACGGCGCCGAAGTTCGCACAGCCTAATGGAGCGACCACACCGACGCCACCGGCGGAAGGTTCTCCATCGCGCCCCGGACTGCTATACTCGCGCGATGCCTTCGCCGACCCGACGCGCCCTTCCGATCCTTGTCGCCCTCGTCGCCACGGCCATGGCCCCCATCCATCTGGCCGGGCAGTTCAGCGACGCGCGACTGCCGAGGCAGGGGAAGCTGTGGCTCACCGTCGCGCCGACCCTGCTGAACTGGTCCGAACAGTTCGCCTTCGACTCCAGCGCGGCGATCGCCGACGGGGCGCGCGAGCCGTTGGCCGCCCACTTCGACGGTCCGCTCGCCCGCCGCATGTTTCCTCCCCCCTTCGCTCTCATCCAGGAACTCAACGACGATGCGGAGGCCCTCGGCTTCGAACCCGTAACCGAGGACGACTTTTCGTTCGGTGGGCTCGACTTCTCCGCGATGCGGGCACAGGTACGCCGACTCGGGCTCGGCGTCGTGGTGGGTATCCTCGACTGGGTCAGCGTGGGAGCCCGGGCCCCCTTCACGCTCACGGACATGA
>VYDD01000134.1 GCA_009843625.1 Gammaproteobacteria bacterium
CGCCGGACGCCGCCCCCGACTCCGGCCGGGGCCCGTCGCCCGTCTCGGCCCACAGCGGAAGCTCCCCCAGGGCCGGGTCACGCCGCGGAGAATCGCTCATTCCCCGCTCTCCGTCCCGCCGCTCTGCCCGCGCAACACCGCGGCCGCCGACTCGACGGCGTCGTAGATCTTGGTGTAGCCGGTGCAGCGGCAGAGGTTGCCGGCGAGCGCCTCCCGGATTTCCGTCCGGCTCGGAGTATCGTTGCGCTCCAGGAGGGCGGCCGCCGAGCACAGGATGCCGGGGGTGCAGAACCCGCATTGCGCCGCCCCGTTGAGGTCGAAGGCGTCCTGCAGCGGGTGCGGACGGCCCGCGCCTGCCAGTCCTTCCACGGTTCGGATCTCGCGCCCCTCCGCCGCCAGCACCGGGGTGATGCACGACAGGTGCGGCTCTCCATCGAGAATGACCGTGCATGCCCCGCAATCGCCCTTGTCGCAGCCCTGCTTGGAGCCGGTGAGCCCAATGACGTACCGCAGCGTCTCCAGCAGCGTGTAGTGCGAGGGCACGCCCGGCGCGCACTCGTCTCCGTTGACGCGCAGATGGACGATGCAGGTCGTGGCCTTCACCATGCGAGCGCGGCAGCCTCCCGCTTCGTGTGAGATTCCTGAAACCAATAGTACCAGGACTTGAGGCGACAGTTCGCTCCTCGTTACTTTCCGCCCAGCGGGATGTCCGAAGCAGCGATCCGGTGAGGTACCATCGCCGGCTGCGCATCCCGTTCCCCGTCGTCCCCCGCGAGCGGAGTGATTTCCCGATGCCATACCCGGAGATGATTGTCGCCCCCATGCGCGCGGAACTCGTCCGCCTGGGCTTTCAGGAACTGCGCACGTCCGACCAGGTGGAAGCGGTCGTGGACGGTGAGGACCGCCCGCTGCTGCTGGTGGTCAACTCGATCTGCGGTTGCGCGGCCGGCGCCATGCGTCCCGGCGTCGCCCTGGCGCTGGAGCACGAGAACCGCCCCGAGATCCTGACCACCGTTTTCGCCGGTCAGGACATGGATGCCACGGCCAAGGCCCGCGAGTACATCGCCGGCTACCCGCCGTCGTCCCCCTCGGTCGCGCTGTTCAAGGACGGCGAGCTCGTGTACATGATGGAACGCCACCAGATCGAGGGGCATTCGGCCTACCAGATCGCCGCCGACCTGGGCAGCGCCTTCGACGAGCACTGCGCGTAGGTCGGGCGGGGCGGCGTCCGCCGGCCGAAGGGCGGAAGCGGCGCCGCTCGCTCAGAGGATCGTCTGACCCAGCGCGGAGGCGATCAGTCCCACCGCCATCCGGGCGGTGCGGTTGCGCGCGTCCAGGACGGGGTTGAGCTCCACCATTTCCAGGCCGACGAGCCTTCCCGACCGCGCCACCTTCTCGCAGATCAGGTGTCCTTCGCGGAAGGTCAGCCCGCCGGCCACGGGCGTGCCGACCCCCGGTGCGATCATGGGATCGAGGCTGTCCAGGTCGTAGGAGAGGTGGAACCCGGCGGTGCCGGCGCTCGCTCTGGCGATCGCCTCGTCCACGCAGGAGGCGATGCCGCGCTCGTCGACTTCCGACATGGTGAACACGCGCACGCCGGATGACCTGACCACTTCCCGTTCGGCCCGGTCGATTTCGCGCACGCCGATCATGCTCACGTTCTCCGGCCGCACCGCCGGGTGCCTGTCCGCAAGCGATCTCAGCACCTGCGGCCCGTGGCCGGTCAGCACCGCGAGCGGCATCCCGTGCACGTTGCCCGACGGGCTGGACTCGGGGGTGTTCATGTCCGAGTGGGCATCCACCCAGATGAGGCCGATCCTCTCCCGGCTACGCGCGTAGAAGCGGCTGACGCCGGCAACGGATCCGATGGCGATGCTGTGGTCGCCGCCAAGCACGAGGGGCATCCATCCCCGCACCAGCGCGTCCTCGACCATGTCGCGGGCGCGGCGGCAGACGGATTCGACTTCGGGCAGGTAGCGCGCCTGCAGGTCCCGCTGCTCGGTGCGCTCGGGATCGGTCGCCACCACCGTTCCCATCTCGCGGACACGATAGCCGAGTCGCTCCAGCGTGTCCCTGAGTCCGGCGATGCGCATCGCGGACGGTCCCATGTCGACGCCGCGCCTTCCGGCGCCGAGATCCATCTGCACGGACACCAGCGCCAGCTCCTTCACCATCCGCGGAGCTCCTTGCGGCGCGCCTTCCGCGCCAGCTTTCGGCGGCGGGCCGCGTCCTTCGCCCTTTCGCCCGGCAGCCGCGTGGTCACGTCAACGCCACCCATCATGGCCACCCCGTTGACCCGCAACACGGGAGATCCCGGATCCAGGGAGCCCGCGGACGCGTCCGCGAGCTCGTCGGGCGTCCGTTCGAACGCTCCCATGATGCCCGCGCCGCTGCATTCGACCTGGAGACCCGGAGGAACGATGATGTCCACGCCTCCCCAGAGGGCGAAGACGGTGACCTCGGTCACGCCCGGGCCGAAACCGGCTTCACGAAAATCGAGCTCGACGCCCCCCATGAGCGCGACGGCGTACATCTCGCGGGGCGCGATCCACGCCCCGCCCCGCGTGCTCGCTCCCAGGACACCCGCCATGAACTGACGGGCCGGCACCCTCTCCGGGGGCACCACATCCGCGGGGAGGGTCTGGCGCGCGGGAGTCGCCGGGACGGGGGTGCCGCCGGCCGGCTGCTGCGCCGTGGCAGGGAAACCGGCCACGAGCGCCGCGAGCTGACGGGTCGTGGTCGCTCGATGCGCGAGATCCAGGCGGCGCTCGAAGTCGTGTATGGACAGGCGATCCTCCGCGAACCGCTCGCACAACCGGTCGATGGTGGCCTGGCGCACCTTGTCCAGCCCTGTACCACCGGCCCCTGTACCACCGCCCTTGGGGTCGTTCGTCATCTACCTTCCTCTGAACAGAAACTCCCGGCCGAAATCCTCCAGGATGCGCGCGCAGGCCTCGATCTCGTCGACCGCGATCCACTCGTCGGCGGAGTGTGCCTGCGCGATCGACCCCGGACCGAAACATACGGCCGGAGTCCCGGACCGGTTCAGGAAGGCGGCGTCGACCCAGGCGGTCATGCCCTCGATGGTCGGATCCCGTCCGCTGGCGGCCACCGCTTCGAGCAGGCCCTGCACCAGGGGTGACGCCTCCGGCACCTCCGTCCCCGGACGCTCCAGCGTCATCCGCAGCGCGGCGCCGGACCGTGCCTCCTCTCCGAGCCCGGCCACCACGGCCGCGAGCTCCTGCATGACGGCCTCGGGCGACTCGTGGGGCAGGGTTCGCCGCTCCACCACGACCTCGCAGTGCTCCGGGTAGACCGACGGGGCGGCCCCCCCGGAGATGGTCCCCGCGTGAATCGACCCCCAGCCCAGCAGCGGATGCGGCGACCGCTCGAACAGGCTCTCCTCGTACCCGGCCATGGCGACGAGAAACTCGGCGGCGTGCAGAATCGCGTCCACCCCCTGATCGGGCCGGGAACCGTGCGCTGCGCGCCCCGCGAAGGCGGCCTCGACCCACACGAATCCCTTGTGGGCGGGCATGACCGCGAGCCCGGTCGGCTCGCACACCACCGCGGCGTCGGCGCCCACGCCGGCATCGGTGAGTCCCGCCATGCCGGTGCTGGCGTGCTCCTCGTCGGCGGTCAGCGCGACGATGAGTTCACCAGGCGGACCCTCGCGCGCCAGCGCGGCCGCGGCGCTCAGGAGGGCCGCCACGCCACCCTTCATGTCGCACGACCCGCGCCCCCACAGGCGTCCGTCCCGAACCTGCGCGCCGAACGGGTCGATGGTCATCCCTTCGACACCGACGGTGTCCAGGTGACCGTTGAACATCAAGCTGCGGGGCCCGTCGCCCGTGCGTCCAACCACGTTGGGGCGGCCCGGCTCGGGCTCCGTCAGCGAGACGTCGAATCCCCAGCCTTCAAGCAACCCGGCCGCGCGGGCGGCGATCTCCGCCTCTCCGCCGCCGGAAGCCTCGATGCGCGGATTGACGGACGGCACGGCCACCAGGAGGCGCGCCAGCGCGAGCGCGTCGCCCTCCCTCGCGCGGCCCTCCACGCTCTCCCGCGGGGTCATCGCGGAGTCCCGCCGAGGGGCGGCCCATGACCCGGGCGGGCATCAGTTTTCAGTGGCTCCGGCAAGATCGTTGCCGGTTTTCCGATTGCACGTATCCGCCATGATTCGGGCAAGCACGCCCGAAGTCGGGAGATTGCCGCCCTCAGGGGCGTTTTGGCGCCCGAATCGCGCGAGGCACGGTTCATGCTATGAAGGGGCGGCGAAGGCTGGTTGGAATACGGGATCTGCAAAATGGGGAGGGGATCATCCGAGTCTTTACCGTTGGCCTGCTGGGTGCCGCTGCCGTGGCTACCCTCATCCTCGTCGGCACCCGGTCCCGCCACCGCACGCGGGCTCGGGACGCCTACCGGCGCGCGCGCACCCCGGAGCAGTTGCGGGAACTGGGCATCTAGATCATCTGACGCCCCGATTCCCCGGCGCGACCCGCTCGCGCCCCTGCCGGGAAGGGGTGACCCTCAGGCAAATACCGGCCGTCCGCCGGGGATCATTCGAAGTAGTCCTTGTTCTTCTCGATGTAGTTCGTCCACTCGTCGGGGACATCCGTGTCCGGGAAGATGGCCTGCACGGGACACTCCGGCTCGCACGCTCCGCAGTCGATGCATTCATCCGGGTGGATGAGATACTGATCCTCGGTTTCGTAGATGCAGTCCACCGGACAGACCTCGACGCAGCTCGCGTCCTTGGTCCCGATGCACGGCTCCGTGATGATGTATGTCATGGCCCCTCCTGAGACTCGAAGTGGCCCGGGGCCTGGCGCATTGCCGACCTGCTCCCCGCGGGCCCACCGAGCGTTATTCCGGCTCCATACCGCGCTGAATGATGGAGGAAGCCCATAGCGGTTGCAAGGACCACGCCCCCGGGAAGGGCTAGGCTGGCGTCGTGCGGTTCCCCTGTAACCTCGCCGGCGAGGCGGCCTATTTCTCCCAGGTCTGGTCGGCGGTTCCCGCGGCGTGGTTCTCGACCCGGGCCAGCACGAAGAGCAGGTCCGACAACCGGTTGAGGTAGCGGAGGATGCCCTCGTCGACCGCTTCGCGCGCGGCGAGCGACACGGTGACCCGCTCCGCGCGGCGGCACACGGAGCGGGCCAGGTGCAGCGTCGCGGCGGCCGGCGCGCCGCCCGGCAGGATGAAGTTGCGCAGCGGGGGCAGGTCGGCGTCCGCTTCGTCCATCCATTCCTCCATCTCGCCGACCCGCTCGACCGGCACCTCGGGCACCGGCGGCCGCTTGCGTCCCTCCGCGGCCGGCGGACGCGCGAGGGAGGCGCCGATGGCGAAGAGATCGCGCTGGATCCGGGCCAGCCGGGCGGCGGTGGCCGGAACACCGGTCTGCCCGCGGGCGAGCCCGAGGCACGAGCTGAGTTCGTCCACCGAGCCGTACGCATGCAGGCGGGGATGGTCCTTGGCCACGCGCCCGCCCCCCAGCAGGCCGGTGTCTCCCTCGTCCCCTCGTCGGGTATAGATCTTCATCCGCATCCATCGCAGTCCGTGCACGACGCCAGCCCGCATCCAGGGCAGAGTATAATACTGGTGCATGACCCCTGCTCCGGGGCGGAGCGCCGTGCGCCGCAATCAGGGAGAGCGATGTGACGATTGCCGAGCTGGGCGGCCAGCCCGACGCCGTGCACGGGCAGGCCGCGGCGCTGCTGGTTGAGGGCTTCGACAATCATCCGCGGGGGTGGCCGGATCTGGAGGCCGCCGCGGGGGAGGTGTCGCAAGTCCTTCGCCAGGGCTTCGCCTTCGCCGCCCTCGACGGTGTCCGGCTCCTGGGGTGGATCGGCGGTCTGCCGCAATACGAGGGCCGGGTGTGGGAACTGCACCCGCTCGTCGTGCGCCGCGAGCACCGGCTTCGCGGCGTGGGAAGGGCGCTGGTGGCCGCATTCGAGGATGAGGCGCGGCGCCGCGGCGCGCTGACGTTCACGCTCGGTACCGATGACGACGGCGGGCAGACCTCGCTCGCCGGCGTGGACCTCTACGAGGATGTCCCGCGTCACATCGCCGCACTGCGGGACCTGGGCGACCGGCACCCGTTTCTCTTCTATCGCCGGCTGGGCTACGTGGTCACCGGGTGCATGCCGGACGCCAACGGCCGGGGCCGGCCGGACATCTACATGTCCAAGTCGGCTACCGCAGCTTGACGGCCCTCCTGATGACCTTCGCCTTGTCGATCAGGCTCGTGGCCTTGTCAACGGCGCCCTCGGCTTCGGGCATGAGGAGGTCGCGGATGTCGAGCAGCGTTTCCAGGTAGAGCTGGTCGCGCTGGAAGGCGAAGTCCAGCCGGTCCATCTCGGCACGGTCGTTCTCGCGTTCGGCCCTGCTGAAGGCGCTCGTGTAGATGGCCTCCAAGTTGCCGACGATGCGGCTGCGATCTCTCATCCTGTCTCAACCCGCTTCCGTTCCAGCGCCCGGGCGACCGCCGGCCGGGTGAGGAACTCCCGTATGCCGCGGCGCAGTTCGTCGAAGTGCCCGTGAAAGTAGTGGTCCGCTCCCGGGATGACGACCGCCTCCACCGGCTCGCCCAGTTGGCGGGCGAATTCCGCCGCCCGGGCTCCCGAACCGAACTCGTCGCGTTCGCCCTGAACGATGAGCACGGGGCAGCGCGCCTCCGCCAGGAACCCGTAGTCGTGGCGGTCGAAGGCGAGTCCCACGCCGACCATGGCCGCGACGCGCGAATGGCCCGCGCCCGCCCTCAGCGCGACCAGCGACCCGAACGAGAATCCGCCGGCCACCAGCGGCAGCCCCGGAAAGAGACGCTCGACGTGCCGCAGCGCGGCGCGCGCGTCCTCGGTCTCGCCAAGCCCTCCGTCGTAGGTACCGGTGCTGCGCCCCACGCCGCGAAAGTTGAAGCGGAGCGCCGCCAGGCCGGCCTCGGTCATGCCCTCGGCGGCGCGGTACACGGCCTTGGTGTGCATCGTGCCACCGTGCAGGGGATGCGGGTGGCACATGACCGCGGCCCCGCGCAGCGCCTCCGGCGGCCGGCGCAGCACAGCCTCCAGCAGGCCGTGCGAGACGGGTATCGGGAGATAGCCTCCCGTCGATGCAGGGGGCATGGGGATCCGGTTGGTTCGCATGTCGTTCGGGGCGGGGCTATTCTGTCCGCCTGCCGCGAACCGGGTCAAGGGCAGCCGGAGAACCAGGATCGATGACCGTCGGACCGACCGAGTTGGCGAAGGTGGTAAACCGCATGTACTGGGACTCCGACGAGAGCGTCAACCGGATCGCCGACCAGCTCGATCTCTCCAAGGGCGCCCTCTACGGCATGATCGAACCGGCGCCCGCCGACGGCACCTGCCCCGATTGCGGTTCGTCGCTGAGCTTCGGCAACCGGACGGCCCGCGACCGCGGGCTCGCCGAATGCGCCGCCTGCGCCCTTGTCGGCGAGCCGACGGACCGGATACCATCCACCGCACTTGCCCCGCACATCCCGGAACCGGCTCCAATCCGCGAACCCCGGGTATGGAGCGGGCGAGCGCTGGCCGGTTCCCTGGTTCTCGGAGTGGTCGCGGGGGTGCTGATCTCCCGCCTCTTTCGCCGCCGGTGACGCGGCCCCTTTCCACGCACAATTCAGCCAAAGATCGAGACGCAACGATGAAGCTACAGCACCCCACGACGTCTCGCGGAAATCGGCTCGCCGCAGGGCTCCGCCGCCGGGCCCTGGCCCCGCTCGTTCTCGCGCTGGCGACCGGCTGCGCGGGCGGAGCGGACGACGCGAATCCTCCCGCGGAGGATGCATCCACGCAGTCCCTCACCCGGAGCCTCTTCACCACTCCCCCCGAAACGCTCCCCGGCGAGCAGATCGACTTCCCGGGCCTGGGCTACGACTTCGGAGACCCGGAAGCGACGCTGCGCATCGCCGAGCTGAGCGACTTCGGCTGCGGCTTCTGCCGCCAGTTTCACCAGCAGACCTTCCCCGTGCTCCAGGAGGAGTACATTGACGCCGGGACCGTGCTGTGGAAGTACATCCCGATCGTGACCGGGATGTTTCCCCACGGAGACCTGCCGGCGCTCGCGGGCGAGTGCGCGGGGGAACAGGACGGCTTCGAGGGGATGATGGTGCGGCTGTACGAGGATCAGCGCACCTGGAAGGACAGCGGCGATCCCATGCCCCACTTCCTGGGCTACGCCGCCGAGCTGGGCCTGAACTCGGAGCAGTTCGAGTCCTGCATCGCGGAGGAGCGGCCCGGAGACCGCATCGCCGACGGTGGACGGGCCGCCCGGGCGCTCGGCATGAGGGGAACCCCGAGCTTCCTGATCAACGGGTTCCCGGTCCAGGGCGCTCTGCCCACCCAGCTCTTCCGCGACATCCTGGACAACGAACTGCAGGCGCTGGCCGAGGCCGCGGGGTCGGGGAACTAGCCCGGGCCGCTAACCCCCCGGTCGCCGTTGCACGCGGTCGAGCGGGCGCGCCGTGTTCGCCGGCCGGCGGGCTTCGCGGGTGGCCATGTTGAACCGGTCTCCGGGCGCCAGGAAGTAGAAGTCGCCGCCGGTGTCGATCTGCACCGAGGTGTCGTAGATGACGACGTAGCTCTCGCCGATCACCTCGAATTCGTCGCCCTGGACTACGCTCGCGGTGTTCTCGTCGCTGCCGATCCCCAGCAGGTCGGGCATCGCCTCCATCACCTCGAGCATGTCGAACTGGCGATTGCGGCGGAGCAGGTGCTGGTCGATGCCCACGTTGCGCAGGAAGCCGAACCCCTCCTCGTGGTCGCCCATCATGATGGTGTTGGTCTGCGTGTCCCCGCGGATGAGGTACGACCCCTGTATGGACGCTCCGGCCGACGAGCCGCCGATGACGCCGCCGCGCTCGAGCAGGCGGTGGAGTTCCTCCTCGGTGCGCGTGTCCAGGTAGGAATCGGCGATGCGCCACTGCCGCCCGCCCGGGAACCAGACGCCGCCGGCCTCCCGGATCGGCCTGACGAAGGCCTCGCTGTCGGCCTCGCCACGGTCGTTGGTGTGGATCACCGTCAGGTTGGTCGCGCCCGCCGCGCGGAACTGGCGCAGGCCGGGGTAGAACTGATCGTACTCGGCCGCGCCGCCCGCGGTCGGGATCACGACGATAGGGGCGTCGGGGCCACCCGCCAGGTCGATGAAGCGGCGCACGATGCCCAGATCCTGCATGGCGCCGCCCACTACGACCAGCGAGCCGTTGGCAGGACCCACCTCCTGGGCCGCAAGAGGCGTCGCCGTACCGTCTCCGGCGGTTGCCATGGCGAGGGCGATCCCGATGGCGATCACGGTTGTGCTCCGGTTCATCTGCGGCCTCCTGGACGTTCGTCCGGGTGTGTGGGTTCCCGATCGTGGCCGGGTTGGCGTGCAACCCGGACTGGAATCATTCGGCCTTGAGCCTGGTTGC
>VYDD01000299.1 GCA_009843625.1 Gammaproteobacteria bacterium
CAACCGCGCAATCCGTGAACGACGGGGCGCGGAGCGCCGTCCAAAAGCGGACTCCATCCCCGGCATTCGCGATGACGAATGACATGCGACAGCGGCACGAATGGCGTGTTGCCGACTAGGCACCCTCCCTCGGCGCCAGGCTGAACGGTTCGCGGGCGAACACCCGGCGCACCATCGGCTCGAAGAATTCGAGCGGCAGCGAGTCGTAGTCGGGATCGAACGCGCACTGGTCCCAGCGGTGACAGAAGTCCACGGCGTCCTGATACCAGGGATGGTCGCGGTACTTGTCGCGCGCGTTGCGGTCGCCGCCCACGTGGTGGCCGTAATAGTAGTACTGGAACAGGCCGTGGTGCCGGACGATCCAGTGCGTTCGCTCGGTCACGTAGGGACGCAGCAGCAGCGCGGCCAGCTCGCCGTGGCTGTGCGGGGCCATCAGGTCGTCGATGTCGTGCAGGAGCGCCGCCACCACCAGCTCCTCCTCCGCCCCGTCGCGATGGGCGCGGGTCGCGGTCTGCAGGGAATGCTCCAGCCGGTCGACCTGATAACCGGCGAGCGAACCCGACAGCTCGCGGAGGTGCGCCAGCACCCGGTCGGCGGTGCCGGCGGCGAACTCCTCCTCGAGGTGCGCGAGCAGCTCGTAGTCCTCGCGGGTCCCGTCCGCCATGCTGGTGAAGCTCACCACGCGGTCGCCGGGTCTTGCCGGATCGTCCATGCCCGTCACGTCCTCCATGACTGTCCACGCTCCCGAGTGAGGGATCGTCGCCCCGCAGCGTGCGCCTGCGCCGAGAGATGTGTCAAGGACGGGCGCGTGGAGTCGGTGCTTGACTCGCGCAGCATGAGCGCAGTCAGATACTTGTTACTCGGGTACGCTCCACACGGGGCTGAGCCTGCGGATGCCCGGTGCCAAAGCGAGAGCTGACCCCGGGCCGGTCACAACGGACCCGGAGGATCGACCATGCAGCACTCGATCAGCAGCGTCAGCCCGAATGCCGGCGCCCTGGCCGCGGTCTGGAGCAGCGGCGAACGGACCGAGCTTCCGTACCTCTGGCTGCGCGACAACTGCGGATGCGGCGAGTGCCGCGTGGTGCAAACCACCGAGAAGCGGTTCCACATCTTCCAGGTCGCCAGCGACCTGAGGCCGCTGGAGGTCGGCATCGAACGCAGCGGATCCGGCGACGAGGCGATCGCCATCGCCTGGCCGGACGGACACCGCACCCGATACCGCTCGAGCGAGATCCACGGCCTGCTGGGCCAGCCTCGCTCCGAGCTGCGCTACTGGGATGGCCGGTTCCAGCCGCGACAGTTCGACTATGCGCGGTTCCTGGCGAGCGACCAGGCGGCGGCGGAGCTGATCGAGGAGTTTCTCAGGACCGGGGTCTGCGTGCTGGTCGACGCTCCAACCGAACCGGATTCGTCGGAGCAGCTCGCGACCCGTCTGGGCCCGGTCCGCGAGGTGCTGTTCGAACGCATCCACAACGTCAGGGTCGACCCGAAGGGCTACAACATCGCGCACACCGGCCTGGCCGTCGCGCCGCACAACGACTTCACCAGCTACACCTGGCCGCCGAGCGTGCAGGCGCTGCACATGCTGGTGAACGACTGCGAAGGCGGCGAGTCCATCGTCGTGGACGGCTTCGGCCTGCTCCACGAGCTGCGCAGCGATTCCCCCGACAAGTTCGATGCGCTGTGCGCGGTACCGGTGCCGTTCCGCATCTTCAGCGAGCGATACGAAGTCTACGCCGCCAACCCCATGGTCGAACTCGACAGCACCGGCGAGGTCAGGCTGATGCGCTTCAACACCGCGCAGATGCAGGCGGTCCCCCTCTCGGAGCCGCGGCTGAGCGACTTCTACGACGCCTATCACGAACTGTCCAGGCGCGTCAACGACGTCAGCTCGCAGGTGACCTTCCGGTTGGAGGGCGGGCAGGTCCTGCTGTGCGCCGGGCACCGCGTGCTGCACGGTCGGACCGCGTTGCGTTCGAAAGGGCAACGGCACCTCCAGGACGCCTACTTCGAGCACGACAACGCGCGCACCCACCTCAGGTGGCTGCGCCTCAGCGGGCGGATCTGAAGGCGGCAGGCCCTTGGCATCGGATGAAACGCCAAGCACCCGGACTCGGGCCGCGCTCCGGGAGCTGGCCCTCGGCGCCTCGGTGGAGATACTCCCGGGCCAACTGCCCTCTCCGGAAGTCCTCGCCAGCCACCTCCCGCGCGCGACCTCCGTCTACATACCGTACCCCCCGAAGGGCCGGTGGCCGGACACGGTCGCCGCCTGCGAACAGGCGCTGGCGGCGGGCATGAAGCCGGTGCCGCACCTGCCGGCGCGATCGGTGCGGAGCGCGGGCGAGCTCGACGACTGGCTGGCCAGCGTGGTGGAGACAGGAGTGGACGCCGTGATGCTGATGGCCGGAGACCGCGCGACGCCCGCCGGCCCCTACCCCGATACGCCGGCCCTCCTCAACTCCGGGCTCCTCGCCGAGCACGGTCTGCGGCGGCTCGGCGTCACCTCGTATCCGGAGGGGCATCCCCTGATCGCCCGGGCCGATCTGGATGAAGCACTCCGGCGCAAGAGGGAATACGCGCGGGCAACGGGTTCGGAGCTGTGGATCGTGACCCAGTTCGTGTTCTCGCCCTCCCCGGTGCTCGCCTGGCTCGCGCGGATGCGGGACGCGGGTTGCACGGTGCCGGTTCGCATCGGGATGCCGGGGCCGGTCGCACTGCGTGCGCTGATCGGTTACGCGGTCCGCTCCGGCGTCGTGGCGTCGGCACGGGCGCTGAAGCGCAAGCCCGGCATCGCGCGGCTGGCGGGCAGATGGTCACCCACTCCAATCGCGCTGGCGCTGGCTCGGCACCTGGCCGATCGCGAGGACACGGCTTCCCTGGACATTCATTTGTTTACCTTCGGGGGATTCGCGGACGCCGCCGAATGGCTGTCGAACCTGCGGAAGCCCGACGAACTGGCGGTTTGTCCGCCAGAAACGAGCTGATCTGGCACACAAAAGAGGGCCCTGACAGGAGGTATTCCATGCGGCGTCGGACAAACACCTTTCTGATCTGTGCGGGCATCGCCGCCGCGCTCGCAGGCTGCGCCCCCATGGGCGACGCGCCCGCCAGAGACGAGGCGACGGCTACCCGCGTCGACGCCATCTTCGCCGACTACGCCAGCGAGGCGGGCCCCGGCTGCTCCATGGGCGTTATCCAGGACGGCCGCCTGATCCACGCCACGGGCTACGGGACCGCCAATCTCGACCACGGCATCCCCAACGGGCCCGCGACCATCTTCCGCACAGGCTCGGTTTCGAAGCAGTTCACGGCCGGCGCGATCGCCCTCCTAGCCGTCCGGGGCGACCTGGAGCTGGACGCGCCCGTGCAGCGCTACATCCCGGAGTTCCCCGACTATCCCGACCCTCCCACCGTCCGGCATCTGGTTCACCACACCTCGGGCGTGCGCGACTACATCTTGCTCATGTCCCTTGCAGGCAACCGGAGCGAGGACTTCTACACCAACCAGGAGGTTCTCGACGCCATCAACCGGCAGCGAGAACTCAATTTCGAGCCCGGCGCCGAGTACCTGTACAGCAACGCCGGCTACTTCCTGCTCGGCGAGATCGTGGCCAGGGTTTCGGGACAAAGCCTGCGCGAGTTCGCCGAGAGCGAGTTCTTCGGCCCCCTGGGCATGACCCACACCCACTTTCACGACGATCACAACGAGATCGTGCCCAACCGGGCCATCGGCTACGCCCCCACCGACGACGGCTTCCGCATCAACGTGACCACGCTCGACATGGTGGGCGACGGCGGCGTCTTCACCTCGGTGGAGGAGTGGGTCGCATGGGACCGCAACCTCACCGAGGGCACCGTGGGCGGGCCCGAATGGGTGGCGCTCATGCACGAGCGGGGTGTGCTCAACTCCGGTGACACCATCCCCTACGCCTTCGGCATCTCGCACGGCGAACACCGGGGGCTGGCGACGGTCGGCCACACCGGCTCGTGGGTCGGCTACCGGGCGGCGATGTCGCGCTATCCGGAGGCGGGCTACTCGTTCGTGGCGTTCTGCAACCGGTCGGCCATCGCCCCCGCGACGCTCATCGCGAGCACGGCCGAAATCTACCTGGAAGACCGGATGGAGCCGGTGGAGGGCGAGGAAGCCGAGGTGGCCGAGGTGGAGGCACCCGCGGAGGCAACGGGCGACGCAGACTCGCCGGATGTGCCTGACCTCGACATCCCCAACCGCGCGCACTACGCCGGGTCCTTCTACAGCCCCGAACTGGACACCACCTATCGGATTGTGGCGGAAGGCGATGACGGCCTCACCCTCCTCGTCGGCCGGCTCGATCCGGCCGCGCTGATGGCCGAGTCCGAAGGGGTGCTCACCAGCGAGCGCGGGATGTTCTTCCGCTTCTCCGAGCTCGCCGACGACCGCTACCAGGCGATGATGGTCGACGCGGGCCGGGTACAGAACCTCCGGTTCGCGCGCGTGGAGGGATGACGTGGAAAGAATGTGCGCGCGATTCGCAACGGGGACGGCGATCCTGCTCTCGCTCCTCGCCTTCACTGCACCCTTACCCGCCTCTGCACAGGCGAGTCAGCTCAGCGGTCGGGTCCGGTCGGACGACGGCCGTCCCGTCGAAGGCGCGCTGGTGGAGGTCAACCCGGTTTCGGACTCGACGCGGGTCGAGTACACCCTCGCGGATGAGCTGGGCTTCTTCGCCCTTCGCGATCTGGAGCCGGGCACGTACGTGCTCAGGGTGACCCGAATCGGCTTCCAGGAATACCGGGAGCAGGTGAGCGTCGAGGCGGACGTGACCGAGGTCGAGGTCGTGATGGCCGCCCAGGCGATCGTTGTCGGAGGCATTACCGTGGAGGCCGAGCGCAGCCGCGCCAAGACCCGCTTCGAGGAGTCGGCGGGCATCACCGTCCAGGAGATCGCGGCCGCCGACCTCAAGTCCATCCCGGTGCTGATCGAGGCGGACCCGCTGCGCGCCATCGAGGTGCTGCCGGGGGTGACGACGGTGTCGGACTTCTCCGGATCCTTCAACGTGCGGGGCGGTTCGGCCGACCAGAACCTCATTCTCCTCGACGGAGTCCCGATCTTCAATCCGTTTCACCTGGGCAACATCTTCTCCGTGTTCAACGCGGATATGGTGGACCGCGTCGAGCTTCAGTCAGGGGGCTTTCCGGCCGAATACGGCGGGCGCGTGTCTTCGGTGTTGACGGTTGCCAGCGATGCGGGCGACGGAGATTTCGGCGTCGACGCGGGCGTCAGCCTTCTGGCGACCCGCCTTGCGATGAACGGGGCCCTTCCCGAAAGCGCCTCGCAGACACTCGGCTTCACCACGACGCGCTGGCGTGCCTCGGCCCGCCGATCGTATCTGGACGTTCTCTTCAAGCCGTGGGTCGACTTCCCGTACCACCTGACCGACCTTCAGGGCGTCTTCGAAGGCTGGACGGCGGGAGGAAGCCGACTCCGGTTCGTCGGATACAGCGGACGCGACATTCTGGATCTTTCCGGCGTCGACGATACACCGCTTCCGATCCGCTGGTGGTGGGGAAACGACCTTTTCGGCGGGTCATGGACGCAATCCATGGACGGGGGCGCGTCCATGGAGGTCCGCGCCTCCTTCTCGCGCTTCGGGTCCGATCTGTCGTTTCCGGAGGTCGACACGGAGTTCCAGACGGGCGTGGAGGAGGCGACCTTCGGGGCCGATTTCGAACAGCGTCCGGCGTGGGCGACGCGCTGGAAGTCGGGCATGGCCGTGAAACGGGTCGCCTACGACAACGGGCTGGTCGGAGGCGGCTCCACCTTCCTGGACCAGGAAGGCACGGGCGTCGAGGTGGCCGGCTACAGCCAGGTACACTGGGACCCCAACCCCGACTGGCTGGTGGAGGGCGGCCTGCGCCTGGACTACTGGCGCCCGAGCGCGGGCGAGACGGCGGTCACGCTTTCGCCCCGCTTCGCCTTGAGACGCTTTCTGGGAGAGAGAAACGCGGCGGTGCGTCTGGCCGTGGGCAGGTACAGCCAGTTCATCCACTCCACGCGCGACGAGGAGTTTCCCTTCGGGCTCGACACATGGATCCTGGCGGGCGTGGAGGCCCCGCGCGTCGTGTCGGACCAGGTCCAGGTCGGAGCCGAGAGGTTCTTCGGCGACGCCGACCAGTGGTTCGCCTCGCTGGAAGGCTACTACCGGACCTTCGACGGGGTGGCCGCGGTCAACGCCGCCGAGGACCCGAACGACGAAACCGATGCTCTGGTGGCGGGTGACGGCAACGCGTACGGCGTGGACTTCTACGTGAAGCGGGACCGCGGCACGACCACCGGATGGCTGTCGGTCTCGTTCCTGAAAACCGTCCGAACCTTCCCGGATACGCGCGTCGGGATCGATCCCCTGCCTTTGATCACCG
Source organism: Gammaproteobacteria bacterium (assembly GCA_009843625.1). GTDB lineage: Bacteria > Gemmatimonadota > Gemmatimonadetes > Longimicrobiales > Gaopeijiaceae > BD2-11. The sequence goes on from VYDD01000299.1 coordinate 6,403, forward strand.
ATCCGCCCGTCTTCGATCGCCGCCTCGAGATCGATCTCTCCCTGCGCCGGCCCCTGGGCTGGTGGGGACTGGAAGCGGGGATCAGGGCAAACTTCGGAACCGGCCTGCCGTACACGAAACCACTCGGCACCTACCGCGTCTATCGAACCCGGTTCGTGACAGGAGTCCTCGAAATCGATGACGACGACGCGGTGGTGCTGGGGCCGCGCAACGGCTCCCGCTATCCGGCCCGGCACCGGCTGGACCTCTCGCTCCGGAAGACAGTGACGAAGAGCTGGGGCACGATGACGCCCTACCTGAGCATCATCAACGTGTACAACCAGAAGAACGTCCTGTTCTACTTCTTCGACTACCAGGCGGTGCCTCCCGCCCGGGAGGGCGTGTCGATGATCCCCTTCCTTCCCACCGTGGGCTTCGAGGTGTCGTTCTGATGATGGCCTCAGCGCGAGGGCGGGGGATTTGGCGGCGGTTGCGCAGGTCGGGCGCCTTTCGGTCTGCGGCCGCGAGTGTCGTGACCGCCGCCGTCGCGTTGCTCGCAGCCTGCGAGCTCACGGAGGTCACGATCGCCGAATCGGATGACGTGGTGATCTCGGAGACGCAGTTGACCATCAACCTTCACGACGACGGGGGGACATCCCTCGCCGTGTACAGCTATCTGCACCGCACGCTGAGCGCCGCGCGCGCGGACGAGGTGGAAGGCGCCATGGTGCGCGTGTCGGGGGAATCGGGGGCGACCGTGCAGCTCGAGGCAGCGGACAGCGGGGGTGTGTGTCTCTATCGGCCGGAGCCCGAGGATGACAACGACGACGATCCCTTCCGGGAAATCGGATCGTGCTACCGGGCCAGGGTCTCTCCATCGCCCTTCTCTCCGGGCGAGGTTCTGGAACTCGAAGTACTTCTCCCCGAAGGCGGGACCTTGACCGGGGCGAGCCGGATACCCTCCGCCTTCGACTTCATCGGCCTCACGCACGAGGATGGGTACTGCCGCCTGGAACCCGACACCAACTACCGCTTCAACTGGACGGAGGCGGCGGGCACCTGGTCGTATCTCTCCGACGCCTGGATCGAGGGATTGCCGCAGGCGCTGGCGGGCCGCGACGTGGAGGCACCCGACTCGCTGTACCTGACGGGGTTTGCGATCGGACAGGACGACACCGATGTCCTCTTCCCAGGGGAATACGGGCTGTTCGACCTGGGCGAGGGTGCCGATACCGATCTCCTCCGCATTCTCGACGACGGCCTCCCTGGCGGCGCCTGGGCAAGGGTTGGATTCGCCGCCACCGACCGGAACTGGGTGAACTGGGCACGGGGCGGAAACTTCAATCCCTCGGGGATCATCCGCATCCCGTCCGTGTTCGGAGATGGAACCGGCTTCTTCGGCACCGCGACGCAGCGGGTACTCCACGTCCGAGCGGGCGCGGGCGGCGACGGAATGCCGCCGCTCTGTGGACCTGCCGAACCCCCGGAGTCCTGAGAAGCGCGGAGGACGGGGCTCGGGGCCTGGCGTCCCCTACCCCGCCAGCGGATCGGGCCGCAACTGGAACTGGAGGACCTTGCTGGGCGTGCCCCTCCCCCCTTCCATGTGAAACGGCGCCCGAGTGCTCACGGTCGCCCACAGCCCCCTTCCCTTCCATCCCCCGTCCGGGTCGTCAATGCGGCCATCCAGCCACTTGGTGTAGAAGCCGAGCGGATAGGGGACGCGCAGCACGACCCACTCTCCGCCCACGAGGGCCAGCAGCCCTTCCGAGGCGTTGCCGGTGTTGATGGGCACGTTCTCGCCGAGCCCGAAGACGTTGAACTGATCGACCCAGGTGTAGTAGCTCGCCTCGGCGCTGCCCTGAGCGGTCACGCCCCCGATCTGCGGGAGCGGCTCCCTATGGAAGGTCCAGCCCTCGGGGCAGTGCTGGCCCGTGGCCTCCGGGCCATTGAGCGGGCCAGTGCACTTCGTGCGGTCGAAGCTGGCCATGTGCCCGCTGGCGAGGGCCACCCACATCACCCCGTTGCGGTCGATGTCCCCGCCGCGGGGCGAGAACCCATTGATGGGCGCGCCGGTCTCGTCGAGGGGTAGCTCGTAAAGCTCGGCGAGGGCCGTCGCCGGGGGGTTCGGGCCCGGATCCAGCCGCACGATCGCGCCCGGATAGCCGAGTGAGGTTGCCCAGACTGACCCGTCCGGCGCGGGCGCGACGGAGTAGAAGCCGGCCACGACTCGCTTGTCCATCGTGGGATCGACCGGCTCGTTGGGCTCGACGTAGTCGTCGCGCCGGCCGTTGCCGTTGGTGTCGAGGATGAGCGCGGTCCAGCCCTGGGAAGCCGCCTCGTCCCCGGTCTCCTCGAACATCCTCGTGTTCAGCCAGCCCACGACCTGCCCGCCGCCGCTCGTCCAGAGCGTATTGTCCTCGTCCTCCGCGAACATGAGGTGGTGCGTGCTGAAGCAGGTGCGGATGTGCGTGAGCTCCTGCGTCTCCGGATCCCAAAGCTGCAGATGGCGCCGGGCGCTGTTGGTCGGGAAGAGTTGTGCCGACGGGTGGTCCGATCCCTCGCGGCAGAAGTCGGGATTCTCCGGGGGAGCCACCGTGGAGGTGAGCCAGAGCCGCCCCCGCTCGTCCAGCATCGGGTTGTGAACGTTGTTCTTGCTCGTCCAGATCACTTCGTCTCCCCAGTAGGGCGACGGCTCGGGCATGCCCGGACCCGACGCGGGCTGCGTGCTCGGATCGCGGACCGTGAGCGGGATCTGCGTCGCGGCGTGGTCCACCGGATCCAGCACGGGCACGTAGTCCGCGCTGGCCTCCAGCGCCCCGTAGATGGGGCCGTAGGCGTTGACCGTGGGATCGCGCCGGTCGGTGGAAACCTCGTCGTGGAGGTAGGCCCTCGGATCGGCCCAGTCCCACAGCGTGACGACCACGTTGCGCTCGATGCCCTCGGGCCGGGGAGGCGCCTCCGCCGGGACTTCGCCCGCCGCGATGCGGTCGGTCCAGTCGGCGTACATCTCGAG
>VYDD01000354.1 GCA_009843625.1 Gammaproteobacteria bacterium
CCGCCCGCTTCTACCTCGAGGAGGAACACGGTGAGGATGCCCACACGGCCCGGGGCGATGTCCTCATGACCGCCCGCGTCCTCGCCGCGCAGCTCGCCCGCTACCCGGATCTTCCCGACGACATCGACGGTCTCCATGCCTACTGCGACGAGTTCAGGCCTTTTCTGACGGAGTTTCAGAAGTGGTTCTCGGGCGGCGACCTCGAGAGCTATGTCTTCGCCCGCGGCAAGCATCGGGGGACGCGCCTCTCGGAAGTGGCGGCGAACGCGCCCGACTACCTGGACTGGATGCTGACGGCCAGCGACATGCCGGACGACGTGCTCGAAGCGGTGAGCCAGGCCCTCGAGCGCTTCAGCGGGCGTGCACCGTCCGGGGGCGGCGCGGAACCTCCGGAGTGGGGATTCTGACGGTCGTCGGCTTGCACCGAACCGGCGCGGATACGATTCTTTTTCGGGCCGTAATCAGTGCCGGAAAAGGCGTCTCCCGTCTCATCCCTCGCCTTCCGGCCGGGTCTCTTCGTGTCAGGAGAATCAGCATGTTCGTCCATTTGCGGAGAGTCGGCGCAGGCGCTCTCGGAAGCCTGTTGCTGGCGTTCTCGCTCCCGTTTGCGGTTGCCGCGCAATCCGCGCCCATCTCCGAAGCCCAGCTGGAAGCCTTCCGTCCGCGGTCCATAGGCCCGGCGGTTACGGGTGGGCGGGTCCACGACGTGGAGGCGCTCGCGGACGATCCCTCCGTGCTCTGGGTCGCCACCGCCTCGGGCGGCCTCTGGCGCAGCCTCAACCGCGGGCACACCTGGGTGAACGTCTTCGAGGACATGGAGGTCAACACCTTCGGCGACGTGGCCCTCGCACCCTCCGATCCACGGGTCGTGTACGCGGGCACAGGGGAGCAGAACAACCGGCAGAGCACCTCGTGGGGCAACGGCATCTACCGCAGCGACGACGGCGGGGAGAGCTGGGAGCACCTGGGACTGGAGGCCACCCGGCACATCGCCGAGGTGCAGGTCCATCCGCGCAACCCCGACGTCGTCTACGTGGCGGCCAGCGGAGACCTGTGGAACGCAAGCGAGGAGCGGGGCGTCTACCGCAGCTTCGATGGCGGCCGCAACTGGCGGAAGGTCCTGTATGTGGATGAAGACACCGGGGCCATCGACCTCGTCCTCAACCATGAGAACCCCGACGTCGTCTACGCGGCGATGTACCAGCGGCGCCGCACCGCCTGGGGCTTCAACGGAGGCGGTCCCGGCAGCGGCATCTACCGTTCCATGGACGGTGGCGACACCTGGGAGGAGCTGACCGAAGGCGTTCCCGCGGGAGACAAGGGGCGCATCGGCCTGGCCATCTCCCGTTCCAATCCCATGGTGCTCAACGCGCTGATCGAGCACACCGAAGACACCGGGACGTACCGCTCGACGGACGGCGGCGATACCTGGGAGAAGATGAGCGACCTGAACGGCCGCCCGATGTACTACTCCCACATCTACATCGACCCCAACGACGAGAACGTGGTGTACACCCTGGCGACGTCCTCCTACCGCAGCCGCGACGGGGGACGCACCTGGGAGGACATCTCGGCGCGTCCCACCTACGACGTGGGCGTGCACGCCGACAAGCACACCATGTGGATCAACCCGGCCGATCCCGAGCACTTCTACCTGGCCGGCGACGCAGGGCTGCACGAGACCTATGACGGCGGCGTCAACTACCGCCGCATCAACAACATCCCTATCGCGCAGTTCTACGCCATCGGGGTCGACATGCGCGATCCGTACTGGGTGCACGGGGGGCTCCAGGACAACCACTCCTTCGCGGGGCCGTCGCGCACCCGGCGCTGGGCCGGCATCCTCAACGACGACTGGCGCCAGACCGGCTTCGGCGACGGCATGTACCAGCAGGCGGATCCGCGCGATCCCCGCTACGTCTACGTGAACTCCAACGGCGGTGGCTACGTGCGCGTGGACACCGAGACCGGAGACCAGCTCGACATCCGTCCCCAGCCGCCCGAGGGAGAGGACCGCTATCGCTTCGACTGGGTCTCGCCCTCGCTCGTGTCCCGGCACACCGAGGGCCTGGTCTACACGGCCGGCAACCGGCTCTTCATCAGCCGCGACCACGGCAACAGTTGGACGCGCACCGAGGACCTGACCCGCCAGGTCGACCGGGACGCGCTGGAGATCATGGGCGTGCGCGGCACCGACATACGCCTGTCGCGCAACGACGGCACCAGCGGCTTCAGCGAGATCACCATCATTACGGAGTCTCCCCTCGACGGGGATGTGCTCTGGGTGGGCACGGACGACGGCAACGTGCAGCTGTCGCGCGACGGGGGGTCCACCTGGACGGAGCTTTCCAGCAACATCGACGGGGTGGCGGACGGCACCTACGTGAGCCGCATCCTGCCCTCGGTGCGGGGAGAGGATGTCGCCTACGTCGCCTTCGACGCCCACCGCAGCGGCGACCTCGCTCCCTACGTGTTCCGCACCGAGGACGCAGGGGCCACCTGGCTGAACCTGAGCGTCGGGCTCGAGGCGGGCGGTTCGGTCAATTCGCTCGCCGAGCATCCGGACAACCCCGAGCTGATTTTCGCGGGCAGCGAGCACGGCCTGTTCGCCTCCACCGACGCGGGCGGCACCTGGGCGAGGATGCCCGCCCCCACCACCGCCTACGACGACCTCGTCATCCACCCGCGCGACAAGGACCTGGTGATGGGCACCCACGGGCGGGGCATCCTGATTCTGGACGACCTCGGGGCGCTCGCCGCGTGGAACGCCCGGGTGGCCTCGGCTGCCGCGCACCTCTTCCCGATCCGGTCCGCGGCCATCTTCCAGTACTGGAAGGACACTTCGTACCGGGCCCAGGAGCCCTATGCGGGTGAGAATCCTGTGGACGGCGCCATCATCACCTACAGCCTCGGCGAGGGAAGCGGCCCGGCGCGCATCGTCATCGAGGACGAGCGCGGGAACTTCGTGCGCGAGCTCTCGGTACCCGGTGCTTCGGGTGTGCACAGGGTCAACTGGGACCTCCGGCATCCGCTTCCCGGCAGCTCGACTCAGTGGCGGGCCCACAATGTGGAGGGGTTGGCGCGCACCATCGAGGACCGCGGCCATTTCGTGTCTCCCGGCACGTTCCGGGTGATGCTGGAGGCTCGCGGCGCGACCTCGGAACAAAGCCTGGTGGTCACGGGTGATCCGGAGTTGCCGGTCACCTTGGCCCAGTACCGGGAGCGCGAGCAGTTCCTGTCGGAGGTGCTGGCGCTGAGGCAGGAGGTGGAGCGGGTGCGGGACGAGCTGAGCGGCAGGGGCGGGGGCGGCGCCAGAGGCGACTGGATCGAGGCCCTCAACCAGGGCCGCGCGGCGCTGGCCGGCATCTACCAGTCGATGAACGGCGGTGGCGTCCGCCAGGGCTCGCTCTATCCGCCCACCGCGACCCACCGCGAGCAGAAGGAGCGCGTCGAGGCCCTCCTCGCCAGCGCCCGCGAGGAGCCGGAGGACGCAAGCGGCCTCCGCTGATGGCGAACCCCCGTTTCCAATAACCGACAAGGAGTCCTGCCCCCATGTTCATGGCCCATTCGGGAGTTCGCTACCTGGTTCTGCTGTTTGGCGTGGCGTGCATACTCTACGCCGTGGTGGGAATGGCGACCGGCCGGCGCTACGATCGCCCCATGCGGGTGCTGGCATCCATGTTCGCGGGATCGCTGCACCTGCAGATCCTGCTCGGGGTGGCGGTCATCCTCACGATACCGGGCAGTTTCAGCACGGCGCTCATGGGGCACATCCTGCCCATGGCGATCGCGGCCGCCGTGGCGCAGCTGCCGGTTTCGGTGATGCGGCGCCGTCCCGAGGAGGCACGCACCTACGCACCCCACGCGGTGTCCGCATTGATCGCGCTGGCGCTGATCTGGGCGGGCGTCGCCGCGATCGGCCGCTCGCTGCTCGAGACCACGGGCTAGCCGTTCAACGGAGCCGCGAATGACGCCACACCCGGCCCGGGGCCACGCCAGCGAGCGCGAAGCACGCGAGGTCGCGGAGAGCGCGCGCGAAAAGCGCTGGAAGCAGCGGAGCTTCGTCAGGTCGCTGTTCTCGGGCCGCTTCCGTGTGGACTGGGTCCATCCCCATCCGCTGCCCGACCCCGGTGAGCAGTTTCGGGGGAATAATTTCCTCAGAGAGCTCGAGGCGTTCGCGCGCAACCATATCGACGGCGACGCCGTCGACCGCGAAGCCTGGGTTCCCGAGGAAGTGCTCGACGGGCTGCGTGCCCTGGGCGCCTTCGGCATCAAGATCCCGCGCGAATACGGAGGCCTCGGACTCTCGCAGATCACCTACAACCGCGCGCTCGAGATCGTGGCAAGCCGCTGCATCTCCACCGCCGCGTTCCTCTCCGCCCACCAGTCCATCGGCGTGCCCCAGCCTCTTGCGTACTTCGGCACCGAGGCGCAGAAGCGGGCCTACCTCCCCAGGCTGGCCGCGGGAGCGCTCTCCGCCTTCGCGTTGACCGAACCGGAAGCCGGCTCCGATCCCGCCAACATGTCGACCACCGCCACGCCCACGGCGGACGGCGGCGCGTACATCCTGAACGGAGAGAAGCTCTGGTGTACGAACGGACCGCGGGCGGAACTCCTGGTAGTCATGGCGTGCACACCGGCGCGCGCGGGCGTCAAGGGCAAGCGGCCCATCTCCGCCTTCATCGTCGACAAGGCCTGGCCCGGGGTGGAGGTGGTGCACACCAGCCGCTTCATGGGGCTCAAGGGGCTATCCAACGGAGTCCTGCGCTTCACCAACGTGCGGGTGCCGCGCGAGAACCTGCTCTGGGGAGAGGGGCTCGGCCTCAAGCTCGCGCTCATCACGCTGAACACGGGCAGGCTGTCGCTTCCGGCCCTGTGCGCCGCGGCCGGCAAGTCCGCCCTGCACATGTGCCGCCGCTGGTGCGGCGACCGGGTTCAGTGGGGTGCCCCGGTGGGCAGGCACGACGCCGTCGCGCAGATGCTGGGCCGGATGACCGCGAACGCCTTCGCCATGGAAGCGGTCATGGAGCTGTCTTCGGTGATGGCCGACGCCGGCACCTTCGACATCCGCATCGAGGCCGCCATGGCCAAGCTCTGGAACAGCGAAACCGCCTGGGCCCTGGCTGACGACGCGGTCCAGATGCGGAGCGGCCGCGGGTACGAGACCGCCGATTCCCTGCGTGCCCGGGGCGAGCAAATGCCTGCTCCCGTGGAGCGCCTGCTCCGCGACGTGCGCATCAATCGCATCTTCGAGGGTTCGAGCGAGATCATGCGCCTGTTCATCGCGCGCGAGGCGGTGGACCAGCACCTGAAACTGGCCGGGGCCCTGGTGGATCCGCGGGCGCCGCTGGGCGAGCGGATGGCCGCGCTGGTGCGCGCCGGGCTGCACTATGCCTGGTGGTATCCCACGCGCTGGGTGGGCTGGAGCCGCTGGCCCAGATTCTCGGAATTCGGGCGCCTGGCAGGGCACATGCGATTCATCGAGCGCAGTTCGCGCAAGCTCGCGCGTTCCCTGTTCCACTGCATGCTCCGGTTCGGGGCGGGGCTCGAGAAGCGCCAGGCCGTGCTGGGCCGCATCGTCGACATCGGATCCGAGCTCTTCGCGATGACCGCCGTGAGCGTTCGCGTCGACATGCTGGCCGCCAAGAACGCCGGCGACTCCTCTCCGGAGGATCTTGCGGACCTGTTCTGCAGGCAGGCGCGACGGCGCATCAAGGCCCACTTCGCCGCCCTCTTCTCCAACGACGATGTCGCGGCCTACGACGTGGCCGCCAGGGCCATGGAGGGCACCTACGGGTGGCTGGAGGAGGGCGTGGTCACGATGGCCGACCTGGAGGCGATGGAAGAGGCCGAGGCCAGCGCCTCCCCCGGTCCAACGGCGGCGAAGCGGGCGTGGGAAGCCGCGGTGGCGGCGCGTTAGCGCAGGGTGCCCGTGAGCGCGCGTCTTCACCACATCGCCCTGGCCGCCGTTCTGGGATGGACCCTTGGGCTTCTGCTCCTGGGGAGCATCGTGCACGCGACCGGGTCGAGCCTCGCCTGCCCGGACTGGCCGACCTGCTTCGGCACCATGATGCCCGAGATGACCGGCGGCGTCTTCTGGGAGCACCTGCACCGGCTGGTGGCGGGCGGGCTGGTGCTGCTGTTCGCGGCGGCCGGCTGGCTGACCTGGCGCCGGCAGCCGGAGCGCCGGTGGCTGCACCGGGCGGGGCTGGCCGGGATCGCGCTGCTGATCGTCCAGTCGGTGCTCGGCGGGCTCACCGTGCTGATGCGCCTGCCGGACGCCATCTCGTCCTCCCACCTGGCGCTCGCGTTCCTCTTCCTGGGCCTGGCCACGGTCATGACGGTGGTGACGGCGCGCGGATGGGGCGGAGGAGCGCGCCTGGCGGGTGCCGCACGGGCGACGCTGGGGAGGATGGCGGGAGGGGTGGCCGCACTGGTGCTGGCGCAGTCGGTGCTGGGCGCGGTGGTGCGCCACACCGACGCGGGCATGGCCTGTCCGGACGTTCCGCTCTGTATGGGCCAGGTGGTGCCTCCCCTCGAGCACCCGCTGGTGATTCTGCACTTCGGCCACCGCCTGCTGGGCGTTCTGGTGGCGCTGGCGACCCTCGCACTGGCCGTCTTCGTGCTGCGCCGGAAGGCCGCCGCCCCGCTCCCCGCCCTCGCGGCGGGAGCGCTGGTCACGGTGCTGGCCCAGGTCACCGTGGGCTTCCTCTCGGTGAGCAGCGGGCTCGCGGTTGCGCCGGTTTCGCTGCACACGCTGCTGGCCGCGCTGCTCCTCTCGCTGACCGTGGGGCTCGCGACCTACGCGCATGAACCCGAGCTGCGGCTTGCCGATGGCGCCGCTGCATTCCATGGACGCTGAGGCGCTCGGCAACTTCCTGGCACCGGTCAACGCCTCGCTCAACCTGCTGAGCACCAGCTTCCTGGTGGCCGGGTTCGCCTTCATCCGGGCGCGCAACATCCCCCGCCACCGCCTGTGCATGATCTCGGCGGCGAGCGCGTCCGGCCTCTTCCTGGTCTTCTACGTCATCCGCTTCTCGCTCACCGGCACCCACACCTTCGCCGGAGAGGGAACCGCCCGGGTGGTCTACCTGGCCATCCTCTTCTCGCACATGGTGCTCGCGGTGGTGGTGGTGCCCCTCATCATCCGCCTGCTGTTCCTTGCGGGCCGCGAGCGCTTCACCGAGCACGCCGGCCTTGCGCGCTGGACATTTCCGATCTGGCTGTACGTGTCGGTGACCGGGCTGGTCGTGTACGCCATGCTCTACCACGTGTACGGGTACGCGGAGTAGAGAGACCATCTGATGGCGAAACTCAAGCGGGAACTCGGGCTCTTCGACGTCTACGCCATCGCCACCGGCGCCACCCTGAGTTCGGGATTCTTCCTGCTGCCGGGTCTTGCGGCCGCGCAGGCCGGGGGGGCGATCCCCGTCGCCTACCTGCTGGCGGGCCTGCTTCTCCTGCCGGGCATCCTCAGCATGGCCGAGCTGTCGACCGCCATGCCCCGCGCCGGCGGCATCTACTACTTCCTGGACCGCAGCATGGGCCAGCGGGTCGGGGCGATCGGCGGATTCGGCACCTGGACCACGCTCACCCTCAAGTCCGCTTTCGCGCTGGTGGGACTCGGCGCCTACCTGCAGGTCTACTATCCCGACGCGCCCGCCGGCCCCATCGCCCTCGCCTTCGCGGCGGGATTCGGCGCGGTCAACCTCTTCGGCGCGAAGAAGACCAGCTCCATCCAGCTGGTCCTGACCGTGGCGCTGCTGGCCATGCTGGGATGGCTGATCGGGACCGGCGTCACCGCCGTCGACCCCGGCGTCTTCGAAGGCGCGTTCGAGCTGGGCGCCTCTCCCTTCTTCGCCACCGTGGGGCTGGTGATCGTGTCGTACATGGGGCTCACCCACGTCGCCTCGGTCTCCGAGGAGGTCAAGAACCCGGACCGCAACCTGGCGCTGGGCATGCTGCTGGCCTTTTTCACGGTGCTGCTCGTCTACGTGCTCGGCACCTGGGCGATGGTCGGGGCGATCGGGGTCGAGGCGCTCTCCGCCGATGGCGGCAACCTGGCGCCCGCGGCGGCGATGGCCCGGGCGGTCTCCGGCAGCACGGGCGAAGTCGTCATGACCGTGGCCGCCATCCTCGCCTTCACGTCGGTGGGGAACGCCGGAGTGCTGTCCGCGAGCCGTTACCCGCTGGCCATGAGCCGCGACCACGTCCTGCCGGCCGCGCTCCGGCGCATCAGCCGGTGGGGCACGCCCTGGGTCGCGGTCCTCGCCACCGTGGGGCTGATCGTCCTCTGGCTCCTGCTCTTCGACCCGTCCAGCATCGCGAAGCTGGCGAGCGCCTTCCAGCTCATCATGTTCGCCCTCGCGTGCCTCGCCGTGATCGTCATGCGCGAGAGCGGTCTCGCCCCCTACGACCCCGGCTTCCGGGCGCCCCTGTACCCCTGGGTCCAGATCATCGGCATCGTCATCCCCTTTCCGCTGATCGTCGAGATGGGCTGGCTGGCCACCCTGCTGAGCGTCGCCTTCGTCGCCTTCGGGCTCCTCTGGTACAGCCTCTACACCCGCGATCACGTGCGCCGGGAGGGCGCCATCTACCACGTCTTCGAGCGGCTGGGCCAGCAGCGCAACCAGGGGCTGGAGGGGGAACTGCTCCAGATCCTCAAGGAGAAGGGGGTGCGCGACGCGGATCCCTTCGAGGAACTCATGGCGTCTTCGGCAGTGCTGGACTACCAGGACGCCGTCCGCTTCTCCGAACTGGTGGACCGTGCGTCACAGGTGCTGTCGGAACAGCTCGGCCTGGATGCCGACAGTCTCGCGCAGGGATTCTTCGAGGACAGCGGCAGCGGCCTGACGCCGGTATCCCAGGGCGTCGTCCTGGAACACCTGCGCCTCGACTCCATCCCGGGTCACCGCATGGTCCTCGCCCGCGTCCATGGGGGGATCGAGATCGATGTCGGCGAACCCGACGTCCCGCCGGCGGACGACGAGCTCATCCAGGCGGCGTTCTTCCTGGCGAGCCCGGAGCCCGATTCAGGCCGCCATCTGCGCATCCTGGCCCAGATTGCGGGCCGCGTAGACGACGAGAGCTTCCTCACGGAGTGGCTCGAAGCGGAAGACAACCTGGAGCTGCGCGAGGTCATGCTGCGCGACGAACGCATGCTGGTGGTCGAGGTGCTGCGTGAAGGGGCGAGCAGCTCGCTGGCGGGAATGACCATCCACGACATGGCGCTGCCCGAGAGCACCCTGGCGGCCATGATCCGGCGGCGCGGACAGCTCGTAGTTCCCCATGACGACACCGTCATCGAGCAGGGCGACCGCCGTACCATCCTGGGTTCCCCCCGCGACATCCTCGACCTGCGGCACCGCTACGCCGTGCACGCCACGAC
>VYDD01000073.1 GCA_009843625.1 Gammaproteobacteria bacterium
CCTCCAGAGCGCGCGCGAGCGCCCCCCGGATGTCGGGCGCGCTGTCCCCGACCACGAACCTCGCCCGCACCGGCAGCCCCCGGCCCCCCGCCCGCCGGCCCATCCAGGCGCCGTTGCTGTCGACGGTGAAGCCGGCCAGAAGTTCGTCGCCCACCGCGACGATGGCGCAACTGGCCGGGGGAGGCGCCGTCCGGGTCAGCGGTTGCTCCCGGCCAGGCCGCGGTTGCGCCAGAAATAGAGCCCCATCGAATAGATCGTCAGCACCAGCGCCAGCAGCAGGGCCAGGCCGATGATCGCGCTGTGGAAGTGGACCCACAGACCCCAGACGGCTCCGCTCCAGCTTCCCTGTTCCGCGAAGCGGACCAGGGCGTACCACAGGAGCACGGCTCCCATGAACACGTTCTGCAGAAGGGCCTTGTACTTCCCGGCGCGGTCGGCGGCGATCACCACCCCCTGGCGCACGGCGAAACCCCGCAGGAGGGTCACCATCAACTCGCGGCCCAGCAGGACGACGAGCACCCAAAGCGGAAGTTCGCCCCACCACGGAATCTCGCCCCCTCCCGCGGGACGATGCGAGACGATGTAGATGGGCACGAGGGTGGACACCAGCAGCAGCTTGTCGGCGATGGGGTCCAGCAGCTTGCCCAGGTCGCTGATGAGGTTGTGCTTGCGCGCCAGATAGCCGTCCCACACATCGCTCAGGGCTGCCGCCAGAAAGAGGCCGAAGGTGACCGCCAGCACCGTGCCGTCGGACGACAGCGCCAGGAAGAAGATCGCGGGACAGGCAGCCATCCGCGACAGCGTAATGATGTTGGGCAGATTCCGTTGGCTCGCCATGCCGGACCTCAGCGAAGCGACTGCACCACCAGCCTGCTCACCGCCGCGAGCGTCTCGAAGACGCCCTTGCCCTCCGTGGCGACGCTCTCGAAGTCCGGCACGCCGGCCGGGGTCAGGCGCGCACGCAACTTTTCCACCGGAACGATGCCCGGCAGGTCGCGCTTGTTGTACTGGATCACGAAGGGAAGACGGGAGACATCGCACCCGCGCGCCTCCAGGGTTTCGTAGAGACTCTGCATCGCCTCGTCGTTGGCTTCGTCGCGGTCGATCTGGGAATCCGCGACGAAAATGACCCCATCCACGCCCTCGAGGAGAATCCGGCGTCTGCTCTCGAAATACGCCTGACCCGGTACGGTGTAGAGGTGGAAGCGGGTCCGGAGGCCCTGTACGTCGCCAAGATCGAGGGCCAGAAAGTCGAACAGCAGCGTGCTGCCCTGCTTCGTGGCCAGGGAGATGAGCTCGCCCCGGTTTCCGGGATCGACGCGGGAGTGGACGTATTCGATGTTGGTGGTCTTGCCCCCCTGCCCCGGCCCGCAGTAGAGGATCTTGCAGTTGACCTCCCGGCCGGCGTAGTTCGTCATCGGCATGGCTTCACGCCATCTTCTCGCTCAGTCCGGTCTCCAGCACCGCCAGCTCGCGCTCCATGCGCGCTTCGATGGCCCGTGCGCGATCGCGGAGCAGCTTGCGGGGCTCCCACGCCATGTAGTCCTTCAGCAGGTTCACCGTGTTCACCGAGGCGCGCGCGCGCGCCATGTGCCCCAGAGCCGCCAGCCGCCGAAAGACCCGGGGGCTGAAGAGGTCCCGCTGGTGCCGGGTCATCTGGTCGTGCGCGACCAGAACTGCGACACCCCCGACCGCCACCACCAGCAGCGCCACCAGCCCCACCTTCTTCAGCTTCTTGTTCATCCGCTGGCTCCACCGCCCCGGCGGCGATTCCGTTTCCTACATCTCACGGCGCGCTTCCAGCGCCTGTGCGAGCGTCGTCCCATCCACGAACTCCAGGTCGCTGCCCACGGGCACGCCCGTGGCCAGGCGCGTCACCCTCAGGCCCATGGGCCTGAGCTGACGTTCGATATACACCGCCGTCGCCTCGCCCTCAACCCGCGGGTTGGTGGCAAGGATGATCTCGCGCACCTCGCCCGATGCCGAACGGATGCGCTCGAACAGCGACCGCAGGTTCAACTGCTCGGGCCCGACCCCGTCCAGGGGCGACAGGCGACCGCCCAGTACATGATACACCCCCCCGTACCTTCCGGTGCGCTCCACCGCACCGACATCGAAACTCCCCTCGACCACGCAGATCGTGGAAGTGTCCCGCCGCGGGTTGGAACATATCGCGCAGCACTCGTCGTCGCCGAAGTTGCCGCACGTCGCACAGGGACGCACCCGTTCAGCCAGGACCTCGATGGCGGCGGCGAGCCTCCGGGACTCGTCCGGGCCGGTGCGGAGCAGGTGATGCACCAGGCGGAGCGCGGTCCTGGGGCCGACCCCGGGGAGCCGGGAGAACTCGCTGGTGACCCGGTCGATCACCGACATCGAGCCTTCACGCGCGCCGCTAGAACAGTTTGGGAAGCTGTCCCGGCATCGGAAAGCCGCCGGTCATCTTCTTCATTTCGCTCTCGTAGTGCCGGCGCGCCTTGCTCTGCGCCTCCCCCACCGCGGCCAGAACGAGATCCTCGAGCATCTCGACATCGTCGGGATCCACGGCCGAGGGTTCGATCGTGATGCTGCGCACCGTACCCTTGCCGTCCACCACTGCAGTAACCATGCCTCCGCCGGAGGATGCGCTCAGTTCCTGACGGTCCAGGGTCTCCTGAAGCTCGGTGACCCGGCTCTGCATCTGCTGTCCCAACTGGATGAGCCGCTGCAGATCTTTCATCGAGTGATTCTCGGGGGCGAGGGTGCGTGAGGAGCGCGCGTGGATGCATCGCCGCTCGAATGCCGGGGGAAGTGCGTCCAAAGGGCTGCTAATCCACCAATTCGAGAGCGAGTTCTTCTACCGCCCGTGCCAGGAGTGGTTCCCGCTCCACAAGCTCCTCGAGACGCTCCTGCCGCACCTGTTGCGGAGACACCGCGCGGGGTGCGGAAGGACGCTCTTCCCGGCCTTCGTCGAAGTCGATCTCCGGCGCGTAGCCGAGGTGATCGGCCAGCGCCTTCTTGAGCGACGGGACGGAATTGGGCGGAAGATCCTCGTGCGTCATGCCGTGAGGAAGGGTTACACGGAGTCTGCGCTCTCCCGCGTTCTGTACACGGGCACCTTTGAGCACGGTGGCCAATCCCCCGCGCAGCATGCCCCGTCTCCCGGCAAGTACGCGCTCGAACGCTGAGGCAGGATCCCCCCCGGCATTGGCGGATGACGAAACGGGATCAGGAGCCGGCGGAGCCACCGTGGACGAAGCGTGCCCGGCCCCGGCGGGCTGCGGATCGGACACGGCGGCCCCAGATGAATCAGCGGTTGGAGGAGTGCTGGAAACACGGTGCCTGGAAGCTGTCTTGCGCGTCGCCGCCGGCCGCCCCGCCGGGGGCTTCGCACGGGATGCCGGCGAGGGTCGGGCGGGAGTCGGCTTCGGACCCGCCGCCGGGCGCGCCGGCGCGCCCCCGAGCCCCTCGATCAGATCCTCGATCAGGACGGTGTGCTCCAGGTGGCTCAGGCGCAGCAGCAGGAGCTCGATCAGGACACGCGGCTGGCTCACCCGCTTCAGGCTGCCCTGGGACTCGAGATCGGCCGCCATCGCCAGCATGCGCACCAGATCGGCGGCTTCGAAGTGCCGGGCGCGCGCTTCGAGGGCAGCGCGGTACTCGCTCCCCGCATCGACGGACTCCTCGCCGTCCAGGCGGACGCGCAGGAGCAGGCGCAGGCTCTCCACCAGACCGTGGTAGAACTCCACCAGGTCATATCCCTCGTCCACGAGAGCCTCGACGAAGGCAAAGACATCCCGGTGACGGCGCCCGTGGATGATGTCGAAGAGCTCGAGGAAGCGTTCCTCCTCGACCAGGCCGAGCACCTCCCGCACGGATCCGGGGGCGACCTCACCCCCGGTGAGCGCCAGAACCTGGTCGAGAAGCGAGAGCGCGTCGCGCATTCCGCCATCGGCCTTGCGCGCGATGATGCGCAGTGCTTCGCCGGAGGCCCGTGCGCCTTCGCTTCCGATCACCTGCTCCAGTCTGGCCACGATGTCGGCCACCCCGAGCCGCCGGAAATCGAACCGCTGGCAGCGGGAGAGGATGGGCGATGCGGACTGCTGGATGCGCTGGGGTTCAGTGGTGGCGAAGATGAACATCACCCGCGGAGGCGGCTCCTCCAGAATCTTGAGCAGGGCGTTCCACGCCTCCCGCGTAAGCATGTGCGCTTCGTCGACGATGTAGACCTTGAAGCGATGCTCGTCCGAGGGCGCGTACATCGCCCGCTCGCGCAGGCTGCGGGCGTCGTCGACGCCCCGGTTGGAGGCCGCGTCGATCTCCACGACGTCCAGCGATGTGCGGCCGCTCCAGATGAGCGAGCAGCTCTCGCACGTGCCGCAGGGCTCGCCCTCGACCGTTCGCGCGGGGCAGTTGAGCGCCATGGCCAGCACGCGCGCCAGTGTGGTCTTGCCGACGCCCCGCGGACCACAGAACAGATAGGCGTGACCGGTGCGATCCGCGCTCACCGCCCGCCGAAGCGTCTCGGAAACGTGTTCCTGGGTCGCAACCTCGGCGAAGCGCCGGGGACGGTACTTGCGGGCTAACGCGGTATGGGACACGCGGATTCGGCTGCGGGAGAAAGGAACATGCCCCAGGTGAACCGCAGCCGCGATCGCCGCACGTACCGCTGCTGCCTGCACGGCCCTGACGGGGTTCGGTGGGTCTTCGCTCTGCGGACCTGGGGCACGCAGGAATCTGGATTCGGGGGTATCGCGCGTCAAGCGGAAGCGGGGGTCGCCGGCCCGGCCCCGCCCGACGCCGGCCAGCGGGGCGGATGGGTGCGCGAACCGGGTCAGAGGCGCCACGCATCGGCGACATGGTCGATGCGCGGAACACGCGACGCGTCGCGTGTGCGCCCGAACTGGACCGCCACCGCGTCGAAGCGCAGCGACAGTCCCCTGAGGCCGCCACGCGCATGCATCCAGGCGCGGGCGACCTTGGCGATCTCGCCCTTCTTGCGTTCCGTGATGGCCTCGAGTGGATGGCCGAAGCCCGTTCCCCGTCGCGCCTTGACCTCCACGAAGGCCACCGTGCGCCCGCGGCGCACGATCAGATCCACCTCGTTGCGGCCCGCGCGGTAGTTGCGCTCCAGCACGGTCCAGCCCGCGTCCTCGAGATGGCGCGCGGCGATCGCTTCGCCCTCGCGCCCCAACTGCCCGCTTGCGGTCATGAATGAATGTGCGGGCGAAGCGCGGGCGCTGGAATGGCTTCGTGGGACCGCGGCTACTCCAGCATCGGGATGCGGATTCCCTCGCGCCGAGCGGTCCGGAGGGCGATGGGGTAGCCGGCGTCGGCGTGGCGCGCGACCCCGATGCCGGGGTCGTTGGTGAGCACCCGCTCGATGCGCGCCCGCATCCCGGGGGTGCCGTCGGCGACCACGACCTGGCCGGCGTGAAGCGAGTAGCCGATTCCGACGCCGCCGCCGTGGTGGAAGGACACCCAACTGGCCCCCGACGCGGTGTTGAGCAGCGCATTCAGGACCGGCCAGTCGGCGATGGCGTCGCTGCCGTCGCGCATGGCCTCGGTTTCGCGGTTGGGGGAAGCGACGCTCCCGGTGTCCAGGTGGTCGCGGCCGATGACAACCGGCGCGCTCACCTCCCCGCTTGCCACCAGGTCGTTGATGGCGCACCCGAAGCGCGCCCGCTCTCCCTGCCCCAGCCAGCAGATGCGCGCGGGGAGGCCCTGAAACGCGACCCGGTCGCGGGCCAGCCGGATCCAGCGGCACAGGTGCTCGTCGCGGGGGAACATCTCCAGCACCAGGTCGTCGATACGGTGAATGTCGGCGGGATCTCCCGAGAGCGCGGCCCAGCGGAAGGGGCCCTTGCCCTCGCAGAACAGGTCGCGAATGTAGGCGGGCACGAAGCCCGGATAGGCGAAGGCGTTCTCCAGGCCCGCCTCCAGGGCGAAGCCGCGCAGGTTGTTGCCGTAGTCGAACGCCACCGCGCCGGCTTCCTGCATCGCCACGATGGCCGCGCAGTGGGCGCGCATGGAGGAAAGCGACCGCCGCTGGTACTCCTCCGGGTCGGTTTCCCGCAGGCGCGCGGCTTCATCGAGGGAGAGGCCGGCCGGGACGTACCCGCCCAAGGGGTCGTGCGCGGACGTCTGGTCGGTGACCACATCCGGGGTGACGCCGCGCGCCACCAGTTCCGGAAGCACTTCGGCGCAGTTGCCGACCAGCCCGACCGAGACGGCATCGCCCGCCCGCGCCGCGCCCCGCACCCAGGCCAGGGCTTCGTCGAGGTCGCGGGTCATGCGGTCGCAGTAGCGGGTCGCGATGCGCCGCTCGATGCGCTCGGCGTCGACTTCCACGCACAGGATGGCGCCCTCGTTCATGGTGGCGGCGAGCGGCTGGGCCCCACCCATGCCGCCCATCCCGCCGGTCAGCACCCAATGCCCGCGCAGCGATGCCCCGAAGTGCTTGCGGGCGAGCGCGCCGAACGTCTCATAGGTGCCCTGCAGGATGCCCTGGGTGCCGATGTAGATCCACGACCCCGCGGTCATCTGTCCGAACATGATGAGGCCGCGCCGCTCCAGCTCCCGGAAGTGCTCCCAGGTCGCCCAGTTGCCGACCAGGTTGGCGTTCGCGATGAGCACCCGCGGCGCCTCCGGGTGGGTGCGGAACACCCCGACCGGCTTGCCGGACTGAACGAGCAGCGTCTCGTCGTCGGCGAGGCCGCGCAGCGTGCGCACGATGGCGTCGAAGGCGTCCCATGAGCGCGCCGCCCGGCCGGTGCCGCCGTACACCACCAGGGCGTCCGGCGCTTCGGCAACCTCCGGGTCGAGGTTGTTCATGAGCATGCGCAGGGCGGCTTCCTGGGTCCAGCCGCGGCACGAGATGCGCTGCCCCCTGGGGGCCCGCACGGTGCGGGGCCGTGGCGTGCGGGTCATGAGGCTCCCCCGGCGCTGCGGGTGATGTCGGCGATGGCGCCCGAGGCCACCAGGTCGGCGAGCGCCTCCAGGTCCGCGGTCAGCGACCGGTCGCCGGAAAGCGTCGCAACCCGGGTACGGACGAGGGCGTGAACCTCTTCGACCGCGTCGCCGGAACGCAGCGGACGGCGGTAGTCGATGCCCTGCGCCGCGCACATGAGTTCGGCGGCCAGGATGTGCTCCAGACAGGACACGGCCCGTCCCGCCTTGCGCGCAGCCGCGAGCCCCATGGCGACGTGGTCTTCCTGGCCGGCGCTGGTCGGCACCGAGTCGACGCTGGCCGGATGGGCCAGAACGCGCATCTCCGAAAGCAGGTCGGCGACCACCACCTGCGCGACCATCAGGCCGCTCTCGAGCCCCGGGCGCCGGGCGAGAAAGGCGGGCAGCCCGAGCGACAGGTCCGGGTTGACGAGCCGCTCGATGCGGCGCTCGGACATGGACGCCACGTCCACCACCGCGATCGCGAGCAGGTCAAGCGCCTGCGCCACGATCTGGGCGTGGAAATTGCCTCCGGAGAGAACCTCGCGGGACTCGCCGGCGCCCCCTGCCGCTTCCGGGAACACCAGGGGATTGTCGGTCGCGCTGTTCACCTCCACCTCGAGGATGCGCCGCGCGTAGCCGAGCGCGGAGCGGGCGGCCCCGTGCACCTGCGGGATGCAGCGAAGCGAGTACGCGTCCTGCACCCGCGGGTCGCCGAGGCGGTGCGACTCCCGAATCTCGGATCCCGCGATGAGGGCGCGCAGGCGGGCAGCCGACGCCGCCTGCCCGGGGTGGGGCCGCGCGGCCTGGATCTCCGGCCGGAACGCCTCGGGGGTCCCCAGGAGGGCTTCCGTCGACATCGCGCCGCTCGCTTCGGCGGTGTCCAGCGCCCGCTCCGCGGCCAGCAGCGCCAGAACCCCCAGCGCGGTGGTCGCCTGGGTGCCGTTGATGAGCGCGAGGCCCTCCTTGGGTCCCAGTCCGATCGGCGCGAGCCCCGATTCGGCCAGGAGGTCTTCCATCGAGCGCTGCTCGCCGCCCATCTCGCCGTACCCCTCGCCCAGAAGGCTCAGAGCCACGTGCGCCAGGGGCGCCAGATCACCGCTCGCGCCCACCGAGCCGAATTCGGGGATGACGGGGTGGATCCCGCGGTCGAGCATGTCCAGCAGCCGCTCAACGAGCCGCGGACGGCATCCCGAATGTCCCCGGGCCAGGGCGTTTGCGCGCAGCAGCATGATCGCGCGCACGCATTCGCGGGGGAGGGGTTCGCCGACGCCGGAGGCGTGGCTGCGGATGAGATTGTGCTGCAGCGCCCTGCGGTCCTCGGGCGCAATGACGACCTCGGCGAGCCGCCCGAAGCCGGTGGTCATGCCGTAGACCGGCTCGCCCGACCCGATCAGCCGCTCGATCGTGGCGCGGGAGGCCCGCATGCGCCGGGCGGCCGCGGCGTCCAGTGAAAGGCGCCCGGTGCCGGGGGCCGAGCGCGCCACCGCCTCCACCGCCTCCAGCGTGAGCGAGTGTCCGTCGATCGGGATCCCGTGTGGAACGTCCAATATCGGCTACATCAGGAGGGCGGTGGCCAGGCCCAGCAGGAGCATGAAGCCCAGGAAATCGGTTGTGGTGTGCAGAAAGACCGAGGACGCGACCGCCGGGTCGAATCCCCAGCGGTGGAGAAGCATCGGGATGAACGCCCCTCCGAACCCCGCCATCAGCATCGTGCCCCACATCGAGATCAGCACGACCAGCCCGAGGCGCGGATCCCCGCCCGGCACGAGCAGGCTCGCCCCGGCCACGATGCCTCCCAGCACGGCGCCGTTCACAAGCCCCACCAGGACTTCCTTGCTCACCACCGCCCCCGGATCGGCGCCCACATCGTCGCGCAACGCCAGGCGGCGCACCGTCACCGCCAGGGCCTGCGATCCGGCATTGCCGCCCATCCCCGCGATCACGGGCATGACGACCGCGAGGATCACCGCGTTCTCCACCGTATCGGAATAGAAAAACACCACCAGCGCCGCCGCGCTCGCGGTCAGCAGGTTCAGCACCAGCCACGGAAGACGGGTTCGCACCGCCGCCACCCAGTTCGCCCCCAGCGACTCGTCGTCCGAGACACCGCCGAAGCGCAGGATGTCCTCTGTCTGCTCGGCTTCCATGACATCGAGCACGTCGTCGAAGGTGATGCGGCCCAGCAGCCTGCCGCCGGGGTCCACAACCGGCACGGTGGGCAGGTTGTAGCGGGCCATGAGGCGGCCAACTTCCTCCTGGTCCTCGTCAGGGCTCACCGCGGCCGCCACGGGCTCCACCAGCGTCGATACCGGGTCCTCCGGCTCAGCCAGGATCAGATCGTCGAGGGGGACCGTTCCCACCAGCCGCCCGCTGCCGTCCACAACCCACACGGTGTAGAAGCCCTCCACCTCCCTGCCCTGCCGGCGGACCTCCTCG